>CALFVM010000150.1 GCA_937928665.1 uncultured Candidatus Methylacidiphilales bacterium | reverse complement strand
GGTGGAGGGCGTGGATTTCTTGTTTCACTGGAGGGGCCGCGGGGCTAGGGTTTGGGCGATTCGGTGGAGTGAATGGCTTCGCCGAAAGGTGCTTTGCCATGCGTCTGATTACCCGCCACGTGACTTCGGAGTTGCTCCGGGCCTTTGCGTTTACGTGCGTGGCACTGATGGTTTTGTGGCTGGTGTATGATTTGTTTGATTCGTTGACGAACCTGATTCAAGCGAAGGCGACGCTGCCGTTCATCTTGAAGTTCTATGCCTCGCAGTTGCCGAAGGTGTTGCAGTTGATTCTGCCGGTGGCTTTTCTGGGGGCGTCGCTGTTTGCGCTGACGACGTTGTCGCAGCACCGGGAGATTGTGGCGATGGAGGCGGCGGGGGTTCATCTGTTGCGGATTGGGTTTCCGGTTGTCTTGCTGGGGTTGGCGGTGTCGGGGCTGCAGTTTTATTTGTTCCAGGATTTATCGCCGCGGGCGGAGGATCGACGGGAGGCGATGGAGAGTGAATTGGCGGGGCGGGACCGGGGCGATGAGATTCACCGGAATGTGGTGTTTCGGGATCCGGTGACGGCGACGATTTGGTATCTTGAGGAGATCAATGTGGATCGGAACGAGGTGCGGCAGGCGGAGCTGTTGGTGCCGCGTCCGGAGGGGGGCGATCTGTTCAAGATCTTTGCCCGGAGCGGGCGGTTTGACGGGGTTTCGTGGACGTTTGAGGGGGTGCGCCGGGTGGATTATCGGACGAATGGGAATGCGCTGGACCCGGTGGATTTGGAGGTGCTGGAGGTGCCGGAGTTGGGGACGCGGCCACGAGAGTTGGTGGCGGTGCTGCGGCCGCCGGAGATTATGTCGTGGCCGGACCTGGCGACATTTATCCGATCGGATTACCGGAGTTCACCGGCGCGAATGGCGGCGTATGACACGGAGTATCATTACCGGATGGCTTATCCGTTGATGCCGCCGATTTTGGCGTTTTTCGCGCTGGCACTGGGGACGGGACATACGCGGCGGAATGTGGCGGCGTCGGTCTTCAACTGTATTTTTATTCTTTTTGCGTTTCAGGTTTGGTTCAACCTGTCGCTGGCACTGGGGACGGGGAAACGGCTGCCGCCGCCGGTGGCGGCGTGGAATACGGTTTTGGTGTTTGGAATGATTGGGTTGTGGTTGTTTGCGCGGCGGAGTGGACTGGGCTGGCAAGTGTTTGCGTGGTTGTCTCCGAAGCCTCGCGCCGCGCGGTGAAGACGTCGGAGTTTCAGTTCGAGTTGCCGGAGGAATTGATCGCGGCGCGGCCGACGGATCGGCGGGACGGGTCGCGGTTGATGGTGGTGGACCGGGCCTCAGGCCGGATTGAGACGGTGCCGTTTACGGAGATTGGGCGTTGGCTGGGGCCGGGCGATCTGTTGGTGCTCAATGACAGCCGAGTCATTCACGCCCGTCTGGTTCAGCCGGAGCCGAGAGCGGAGCTTTTGCTGTTGGAGGAGACCTCGCCGGGCTATTGGTTGGCGATAGGGAAACCGGCCAAGCGAATTTTGCCGGGGGCGAGGTTGACGATTCCGGCGCGCCGTGAGGGGTTGCCTCCGCTGGAGGCGCAGATTGTGCGGACGTTACCGGATGGTTCCCGGGTGGTTCGCCTCTCGGCGGAGAGTGAGTTGAACGTGTACGGGGAGATGCCGCTGCCACCTTATATTGTGGAGGCGCGGCAACGGCTGGGCCTTCCCGCGCAGTTGCCAGAGGACGAGGAGCGGTATCAGACGGTGTATGCGGAACGGGAAGGTTCGGTGGCGGCACCAACGGCAGGACTGCATTTCACACCGGAGCTGCTGGCGAAGTTTGATCATGCGTTTGTCACGCTGCATGTGGGGCTGGGGACGTTTCGTCCGGTGAAGGTGGCGGAGATTGAGGATCATGAGATGCATGAGGAACGGTTTGAGATTCCGGAGGGATTGGCGGAGCGGGCAGCGAGGGCGCGGCGGGTGGTGGCGGTGGGGACGACAACGGCGCGGGTGCTGGAAAGTGTGCCGGATTTGCGGCCGGGGCCGGGCCGGACGCGGATTTTTATCCGGCCGCCGTATCGTCCGAAGCGGACGGATGTGTTGCTAACGAACTTTCATCTACCGGGCTCGACGCTGCTGATGTTGGTAGCGGCGTTTACCGGAATTGCGCTGCAACGGGAAGCCTATCGGCGGGCGGTCGAGGAACGGTTCCGCTTTTTCAGTTACGGGGACGCGATGCTGGTGCTTTGAGGTCGCGTCGGGGAAAGGGAAGTGCGTTGGTTAAATGACGGAGGATAGCGTGCGGGAAAGGGCTGTGCTAAATGGTGCCGTGTGAGGAGTTCGGCACCGCCCGTGCGTGTTCGCGAGGTTCAGTCAACGCCAGGACCCAGGACGTTGTCCTGGGTGGCAGCGTTTCATGTGATTCTTTTGTTTGGCTTTGTGCTGGTGCCGCTCTGGCTGGAACAGAAGACGGAAGAGCGATTCATTGAGATAGTGGATTTGGGCACGCCAGATCCGGCGGCGGGTCGGCCCGAGGCGGCGGCGGAGGCCTCTGCCCCGCCAGGGCCAGCAACGCCGACGCCTGCTCCGTCACCGCCTCCGCCGAAGCAGACCCCACCTGCTCCGGTCCGGGCTCCAGAACCGGTGATGCCGACGCCGTCACGTCCACCGGAGCCTCTGCCGACGCCGAAGCCGGAACCGCCCCGGGCGGTGGTTCCTCC
>CALFVM010000149.1 GCA_937928665.1 uncultured Candidatus Methylacidiphilales bacterium | reverse complement strand
AGCCGTCGATGGCGTAGCGGACCGGCCCGGGGATTTCGTTGTGTTGGAGGGCAAGAGTGGCAAGGGTTGTGCCGGTGGGGAGATTACCGGGGGTGGTGACGGATTCTGGCCGGAGATCACGAGGTCCGTCGATGATTGGGTTGGCGGGGAGGCCGGAATCGCCGAGGTGAGTCAAGAGGTGGAAAGGGTTTCCGGTGGGGGAATAGGCCCAGAGTTCCCGGCTGCCTGAGGGCGCGTTGGCGGAAAAGAGGAGGCGGTTTTGGAAGGCGGAGAGGCCGACGGGATTGAATCCGAGTTCGGGATCGAAGCTGGGTTCGTTGAGGGTGAAGAAACTGCTGCCCCTGGACCAGGCCAGGCGGCGTTTGCCCGACCAATCGACATAGGTGGCGAAGACTCGTCCGTTGAAATGGACGGCTTCACCGAAACCCGGCAAATCGCCTTGCCCGGGCGGAAATTTCAAGAGGTGGGCACTGGGGGTGCCCGGGTTGAGGATGAGATAGAGTTGGCCCAGAAGGATTGTTCCCTCAATGGGTGTGCCCGCCACGTCAATGGGAAAGGGGGTCATTTGGACGGAGCCTTTCGGGCTGAGCACGAAAGCGGTGCGCCCCTCGGAGCTGTCGGCGATGAGGATGAGGTGCAAGCCGTAAGAGATGAGGCTTCCGGGATTGCTGATTCCGTCGTCGCTGAGGATTCGGAATCGCTCAGGGTAGCCACTATGGAAGGGGATGATGTGGAAGAGGGTTTCGGTGGTTTGATCCCGAGCGGTGAAGAAGAGTTTTCCCTGGTGTGCGGTCAGAGGGCCGATGTTGTCGGCTTCAAAGACGAGGTGGGCCGAAGTTTCGAAGCGGTGGAGCCTGAAGATGCCTTGTTTGCCGTGTTGGGTTTCGAGCTTGAAGTAAATCGAGTTTCCAAGGGGCGCCCAATGGGTGATGGGCGCACCGGGTTGGGAGTCCGGACCGCGACTGATGGAGACGGGGACGAGGTTACTCGATAGCCGGACGAGGGTTCCGGCGTCGGGTCGATCAAACCAGAGGTCGCCGAAGGCGTCGAAGGGAACGCCTCGGCCGAGCGGAAACTCGTCGATGAGGGGTTCCTGAGTCCCACCGTGCCAGTTGAGGAAGGCGATGGAATGAAAGTCTGGCTGACCTTCCATGCTCGGACGTCTGAGGCGGAGGAAGAGTTGGCCAAAGGCCTCGCGGAGGGCATCGGGATTCGGGAGATTCCAATCGTTGAAAACGCTTGAGGGCGGGCCGTAGGCGGCGAGTTGGGGTGGACCGCCGAGGATGACATTGGCCCAGAGGCGTCCGGACCAAGTGAACAGATGTTTGGGGAAGGCACCGGGTGCCTGCGGCATGGGGCCGTGGCCCCAGGGGAAGAGTTCGCGTTTGTCGGGCTGGGCGTTGGCGGCGAAAGGGTACTCGGCCCGCCCGTCGGGGCCAGAGGCGATTTGAGCGGTGGGTCCATGGGCAACGGTTTGGGACTCGGACGTGTTTGCCGTGGTGAAGGAGTGGAGCCGGGTTGGTGTGGCCACGAGCAAGCGCCATGAGGAGCCGTTCATGGCGGAGACAGGAGCGTTAAGGTCGTAGCGGGTGTAGCCACCGATCCCGAAATCACCGCTGTGGAAACGGATGAGATGGGGGGTCAGACCGGTCGGGGATTGAAGGGCAAGCCAGACGTCATCGCCGGTGAGGGCGGAGGCGGCGAGATGGGATCCTTCGAAAGGAAAGGCCTGGGTGAAGGTGCCATGGGACCCCTCAGAAAAGCGGAGAAAAATTTGCGCGTGAAGAGTGTCATCGATTTGTCTCCAGGTGCAGCCGAAGAGAGAGGATAACTCGATGCCGCCGGGGCCGTCGTCGGGTAAAGTGGGATAGTGAATGATCGGCGTTGACTCCAATCGGGGGATTTGTTTCGCACGGATTCTCTGACGGCTGGACGGTTCGATGGTGGCGTAAGTGACCAAGCCGTCCCGGGAGGCGATCCAGCGGGGTGGCAGACCATCCTCAAGGAAGACGGAGGAGCCTGAGGTTCCGAGATAATGTCGATAGATGCGAGTTGCCGGAGTACCGGGGGCGACCCGGGCGGTGAGGATGAGGAGCTGGCTGTTGTCCAGGACCATGTCGTGGAAGCGGTAGCCGTTGGCGAAGAGGACCTGAACGGGCGACTGAGTTCCGTAACGTCGAACGACGGTTTGGATGGTTTCGGCGGTCTCGATTTCGTAGGCCCAGAAGGCTTCTCCGTTCTCCACAATGAGGGCGCGGTGAGGGGTTGGAATGGACCCGGCTTCTTGGGCGGATTCAAGGCCGTTGTGACAGAACCAAAGCCGGGAAGATTGACCGTCGGTGGTGGCCCAGTAGATGACGCGGCCATCGCTTTTGAGATCGGCGGTTGTGACGCCGTCTGAAGCGACGGAGGCCACGAGATCGAATTGGACGGGGAGGTGTTCGCGGTGGCGAACGCGGTAGAGCCGGGTGAGGCCGGGACGATTGACAGCCCAGTAGGCTGTGCCCTCGGCTACGGCGAGGGCTGCGGTCTGACCGGGAGCCTCGGCCAACGGGAAGAGGTAGAGAGGCGACTCCCGGACGAGGTAGAGGACAGAGGCGTTGCCTTCGGGGAGTTCGGCGGCGAGGTATGTGACGGTTCCGGCGGGGATTTCGCCGAGGGGAGAGTGGGCGGCCGAGGTGGCAAGGTGAGATGCGGTCAGAAGCGCGAGAACGAGTCCACCGCGACGGAGGCGTCGGTGGGGAAGGTTCATGGGTTAGGGATAGGGGAAAGCGGGGGAGAGCACAAGGGGGGAGTTCCGGAGGGATCTTTCTGAGGGGGATGAACATTGCCTTGCGGGGGCGTGGGCGGATGCCTAGACACGGGGCGTGGACACTTACCGCGAGCTGCCGGGGCTCTGGGTCAGCATCGACCGGGTTGAATATGTGCCGAATCCGAGTGCGCCGCCACACCGTCCGCATCAGTTTGCCTATTATGTAACGATTCATAATGACAGCTTGAAGGTGGTGACGGTGCTGGGTCGGAAATGGGTGGTGACGAATGCGAAGGGGCACAAGATGGTGGTGGAGGCGGACGGGGTGGTGGGGCAGTTCCCCCGGTTGACGCCGGGTGATCAGTTCCAGTACAACAGTTATCACTTGATCGACGGTGACAGCACGGCGGAGGGGGCTTATCTCTGCCGGGACGCCGAAGGTGCGGGAGTGTTGGCGAGGATTCCGCTGTTTCAGATGAAAGTGCCGCAATGAAGATTGTCCTGATTGGAACGGGAAAGATGGGGTGTGCTCTGGCCGGAGGGGTGCTGCGATCGGGTTTGGCCGGACCGGGCGAGTTGGTGGGGGTGGATCAGGTGGAGACAGGGCGGGAGGCGTTTGCAGCGGTGGCACCGGAGTCGCGGTGGACGTCGGCAGGTGTAGAGGCGGTGGTGGGTGCGGAGGTGGTGATTTTAGCGGTGAAGCCGAATCAGGTGGCGGGAGTTTTACGGGAACTGGCACCGGCGGCGGGAGCACCGCTTTGGGTTACGGTGGCGGCGGGGGTGCCTTTGGCGCGGTATCGGGAGGTTTTAGGGGAGGGGGCGCGCGTGGTGCGGGTCATGCCGAACACGCCGGTGTTGGTGAATGAGGGGATGGCGGCCTATGCGGTGACAGCCGGGGTGCGGCCGGAGGAGGTGGCGTGGGTGGAGAGACTTTTTGGTGCCGTTGGTCGGGTGGTGCGGGTGGGGGAGTCGGCCTTGGATGCGGTGACGGCGGTGAGCGGGTCGGGCCCGGCCTATTTTTACAAGATCTTTGCGGCACTAGCCAGGGCAGGGGCAGAGGAGGGGTTGGAGGAGGCGGAGGCGTTGAGGATGGCGGCGCAGACGGCGCGGGGTGCGGCGGCGATGGTTCTGGCGGGGCTGGGAACACCGGATGAGTTGGCGGCGCAGGTGAC
Source organism: uncultured Candidatus Methylacidiphilales bacterium (assembly GCA_937928665.1). Taxonomy (GTDB): domain Bacteria; phylum Verrucomicrobiota; class Verrucomicrobiia; order Methylacidiphilales; family CALFVM01; genus CALFVM01. The sequence continues at coordinate 1,973 of CALFVM010000149.1, read as the reverse complement.
GAGCAAAGGGGGGACGACGGAAGCGGCGTTGATCCGGCTGGAGGCACTGGGGTTGGCCGGGGTGTTGGCGGAGGCGGTGCGGGCGGCAGCAAAACGGTCGCGGGAACTGGCGGCGGAAGCATGAGTGCGCGGGAGAAGCGGGCGGGTTTGTTTTGTCCAGTGTTCGCGCTGCGGCGAAGGGGTGATTTGGGGATAGGGGATACGCGGGCGTTGGTTGAGTTTGTTAGATTCGCCCGGGAGCACGGATTCTCGGTGGTGCAGGTTTTGCCGATTAATGAGACCAGCGGGGATAACAGCCCGTATAATGCGATCTCGTCGATGGCACTGGAACCGGTGTTACTGACGATGGAGCCGGGGGAGGTGCCGGGGTTAACGGAGGAGGACACGGTGTGGGCCCGGGGGGAGGCAGCGGAGCTGGGAGCAGGGCCGGTTCGGTACAAACGGGTTAAGGCGTTGAAGCGGGATCTGTTGGAAAAAGCGTTTGCCAAGGGGCGGCAAGGGGAGTGGACGGCGGAGGAGTCAGCGGGGTTTGAGCGGTTCAAGGAGGCGGAAGCGGGATGGCTGGAAGAGTATGGATGGTTTCGGGCCTTGATGGAACGGGCAGGGGAGAATCCGGTCTGGGAATTGTGGCAGGCAAGTTGGTCAAGTCCGGGAAAGGCGCGGAGGTGGCTGGGTCGGATGACCAAGGAGGAGCGGGAGGCGTTTGTGGAGCGCACGGAATTTTTCCGCTTTGTGCAGTGGGTGGCGGATCGCCAATGGTTGGCGGTGCGGCGGGCGGCAGATGAGGCGGGGGTGTGGTTAATGGGGGACTTGCCGTTCGGGGTGAGTCGGCACAGTGCGGATGTGTGGGCGCATCGGGCGGGGTTTGATTTGGAGTGGAGCGGGGGTGCGCCGCCGGAGCCGTTTTTTCAACCGGATGTTTTCACAAAGGTCTGGGGTCAGAACTGGGGGATTCCGGTGTACGATTGGGCGGCGATGGAGGCGGATGGGTTTGGGTGGTGGCGACGACGGGTGGGAGGGATTGTGCGGCATTTTCACTCGTTCCGGATTGATCATGTGCTGGGGTTCTACCGGATTTACGCGTTTCCCTGGTTGCCCGAAAAGAATGGGGAGGTGGCGGAGATGGAGCCGGAGGCGGTGAAGGAGCGGTTCGGGGCGTTACCCCGATTTTTGCCGGGGAGCGATCAGATTCCGGAGGAGGCGTTGGTGAATGAGGAGCAGGGGGAGAAGCTTTTGCGGATGGTGCAGGAGGCAGCGGGTGGGGCGGAGATTGTGGCGGAGGATTTGGGCGTGGTGCCGGATTATGTGAGGCCATCTTTGGCGCGGATGGGGATTTCGGGTTTTAAGATACCGTTGTTTGAGCGGGTGGAGGGGACGGGTGAGTATAAGCCGCCGGAGGAGTATCCGGAGTTGAGTTTGGCGACGTTTTCCACGCACGATCATGAGACGGTGTTGGGGACGTGGGAGGGGTGGTGGCGATTGGTGGAGGCGGGACGAGAGGCGGATGCCGGGGAAGAGGTGCGGGAGCGGGGCATGAAGGCGAGCTGGGAGCTTTATCGGACACAACGGTTTGCACGGGTGGACGACCGTGAGTTGATCCGGGAGTTTGAGCCCTTGGTGATGAAGGGGATGTGGAGGCGATTGATCGAGTGTCCGTCATGGTTGGTGATGTTTTCGGTAACGGATGCGTTGTTGTTAACGACGCGCTTTAATGTGCCGGGGCCGGTGGCGGAGAGTAACTGGTCGGAGCGGTTGCCGACGGAGGTGGAGGGGTTGGCGAGGGACGGGGTGTTTGCGGGGCGGTTGGCGTTGGTGCGGCGGCTTTTGACCGACGCGGGCCGGGCGTGAAGCGGTTGGGTTGGGTGTTGGGCTGGCTGGTGGCGACGGTGGTGGTGTCGGCCCTGCTAACGCCAGTGGCGGTGTGGCTGGTGGAGGCGGTAGCTCCGGGGCAGGTGCCGGTGCGGCGGGTGTTC
>CALFVM010000148.1 GCA_937928665.1 uncultured Candidatus Methylacidiphilales bacterium | reverse complement strand
AAAAAAAGGCCTGGTAACGTATGGTCATGGGACCATACATTGAATGGTATGAAGATGACCTTGAATGTGGACGGGGCACTGCTGGAGAGGGTCATGGCCGCGTTTGGGACGGAAAACAAAACCAAGGCGATTGACCTGGCACTGCGGGAGGTGGACCGGAAGGCAACCTTGCGGAAGCTGGCAGCCGAAGGGCTGGGGATGACGTCCGGGGAACTGAAGAAGCTGTTTGATCCTGGCGATGATTTGATGGCAGCACGGGTGGCGGAGGGAGCGTCCCGCTATGGAAGGAAGAAGCGTTCTGGTTGACAGTAGTTGGTGGATCGAGGAAGCCCGGGCGGGGCGGGATCCGGTCCGGGAGCTGCTGGTGGCGTCGCACCTGCACGATCTAGTGGTTTGCGGGGTCGTGCGGTGCGAGGTTGCACGGGGGATTCGTTCAGTGCGGGCTCTGGAGAAATTGCGGCAGGTGTGGGACGTGATGGTCCATGTGCCAACAGATAACCGACGGTGGACGGAGGCGGAGGAACTCTTGTGGAGTCTGGACCGTCGGGGCCATCATCTGCCGTTGCCGGTTGCCCTTATTGCGGTGTGCGCGTTGGCGGCCGAGGCGGCGGTGTTAACGCTGGACAAACATTTTTGGTTTGTGCCGGGGTTAAGGGCGAGCCGGAGTTTCTCGGAGTTGTGAAGGCGGACCTGGTCATTGCCGGGGTGCGGGTGCCTAGCCGGCGGTCTGGGCTGGTGGATTTGGCGGTGAAGGACGGTCGCTGGATGTCGGTTCAGGGGCGTTTTTTGGGGGATGCTGATGCAGTTCTGGAGGGGGCGCGTGCGTGGGCGGTGCCGGGTTTCATTGATGCGCACGTGCACTTAAATGAGCCGGGCCGCACGCACTGGGAGGGCTGGGACACGGGAACAGCCGCCCTGGCTGCGGGCGGGGTGACAACGTGCTTCGACATGCCACTGAACAGCTTCCCGCCGGTGCTTTCGGCGGTGGAGCTGGAACGGAAGCGGGCGGTGGCGCGGCGAAAGGCGCGGATTGACTTCGGGCTCTGGGGTGGATTGGTTCCAGGAAATGCCGGGGAAATCCGGGGAATGGCGCGGGCCGGGGCGATTGGGATCAAGGCGTTCCTGTGTCCAAGTGGTTTAGAGGATTTCCCCGCGTCGGACCGGAAGACATTGCTAGCGGGGGGCAAGGCGTGCGCGCGGGAAGGTCTGGTTTTGGCGGTGCATGCGGAAGATCCGGCGGTTCTGGCCGAGGCGGCCGGAGCGGTGTCGGAGCGGGATTGGAGGGCTTATGGGGCTTCCCGTCCGGAACGGGCGGAGGTTGAGGCGGTGCGCTGGGCCCTGGAGGTGGCGGCGGAATCGGGTTGTGCGTTGCATGTGGTTCATGTGAGTGCGCCGGAAGCTCTCGGGTTGATCAGCTCGGCACGGAAGAAGGGAGTGGATGTGACGTGCGAGACGTGTCCGCATTATTTGGTGCTGGAAGACGAGGCGATGGCACGGTGCGGGGTCCGGGCGAAATGTGCGCCGCCGCTTCGATCTAGAGCCACGGTCTCCAGGCTGTGGAAGGCGGTGCGAGCGGGGGCAGTGGATACAATCGGTTCGGATCATTCGCCCTGTCCGTCGGCGATGAAAGAGGGGCGGGATTATTTCGGGGTATGGGGAGGGATTGCGGGGTGCCAGCATGCGATGGTGCTCTTCTGGCAGGAAGCAGAGCGGCGCGGGATCGGAGCGGGGCGTCGGATGGAGTTGACTTCGGGTGCCGTGGCGCGGCGTTTTGGTTTGGCGGGAAAAATGGGTTTGCGGCTGGGGGGGGATGCCGATGTGGTGCTCTTACGGGAGGGTGAGCAGGAGGTGATTGCGGAGGAAGCGCTGTTGACGCGGCACCACCTGACGCCTTACGCGGGGCTTACGCTCAATTGGCAGGTGGCAGCGACGGTCGTGAGGGGATCGGTGGTTTACCGGGACGGTGCGGTGGTCGAAAAGGTGCGTGGTTGCGAAGTGGTGCGGGGCTGACGCAATCAAATGGGTGCCGCGGCTGATTCGGGCTCGTCTGCACCAGGGGGAGGGGAAGATGGTGGGGGCAGGCCGCAGAGGCGGAGGACGCAGGCATCTTCGGATTCGTCGTTGGTGTCGAGGTGGATTTCGACGCGGAGAAATAGGACGGGAAGATCGCGGCTATCGACGCGGGGAAAGCGGACGGCGTCTTTTTCAGTGGTGATGAGGGCGTGTCCGCCGCGGGCACGGGTGCGGTTGATAGCGTTGAGGATTTCCTGGGGGTGAAAGCGGTGGTGATCGGCGTAGGCGCGGGTGTAGATGAGTTCGGCTCCGAGTTGGCGGAGGCCGTCCTCGAAGCTTTGGGGAATGGCAATGCCGGAGACGGCACCGACCGGGAGGCCGCGCAGTGTGGAGAGTTCCTGACGTTGACCGGTGAGAAGGTTCTGGAGGTAGCGAGGGCGGTGTCGGCATTCAATCATTTCGGCATGACGATTGAAACGACGGAGGCGTTTCTTGAGGTCGGAGAGGTCGGAACCGTCACATTTGGTGATGAGGATGACGTCAGCCCGTTTCAGGTGGTCGCGGGGTTCGCGGAGCGTGCCGCGGGGAAGAACGAACTCATTGCCGAAGGGTTGGTGCCGGTCGACTAGGGCGAGGTTGATGCGCTCGTTGAGGGGGAGGTATTGGTAGCCGTCGTCAAGGATGAGCAGGTCAGCCTTGAAATGTTCGACAGCATAAGCTGCGCTTTTCACGCGGTTTTTATCAACGAGAACAACAACGTCGCGGAGATTGGAGGCGAGCATGAAGGGTTCGTCACCGGCCCGCTCCGAATCAAGGAGAAGGGACTTGCCATCGGAAACGACGCGCGGGAGTGAGGGACCCTCACCCCGAACCCACCGGGCCCAAAGCCTTTTATGGAGAGGGCTGGGAACGCTTTTGTAACCGCGGCTGAGGATGGCGACGCGGCGTCCGTGCCGGGAGAGAACACGGGCGAAGAGTTCGACGACGGGAGTTTTGCCGGTTCCGCCGACGGTCAGGTTGCCCACGCTGATGATGGGGCAGCCGACGGCGTGGGTTGGGAGGATGCGGCTTTGATAAAGCGCCCAGCGCCAGCGGGCGATTTTTGCGTACAGGCCGGAGAGGGTCAGGGCGATGGCCCGGAGGAGGGTTGCACGGAACCCCCGGCGTTGATCGAGGATCACCTCAATAGCGAACTGCTCGAGTTCTTCGAGGGCGCGGTTCGGCATGGGAAGCTAATAGACGAAGATGCCGAGGAAGACGAGTACTGCGCCGAAGCCGGTCGAGGCCAAGCCGGAGAGGCGCAGGCGGCGAGGAGAGGCGGTTAGCCAGGCGATTTGGTCGCGTAGCGTGTAAGGAGCACCGACCCAGAAACAGGCGAAGACAATGCCGGTGTAGGCGGAGAGAGTGATGATAAGTCGAGCCGGATCTTCGCGGAGGAAGGCAGCGTCGAGGAGGACCTGGGCGGCGAGGAGGAAGAGGATGCCCAGGCCGCGGACGGCGAGGAATTCACGGGCGAAAACGAGGACGAGTCCGGAGCCGATCACGATGATCCAAAGGAAGAGTCCACGCTGGGGTCCGTATTCCATGAGGTCGATGGTGGCCATAAGGGCAAAGAACCAACCTGCCCCCAGCAAAAAGAGTGCGCTGCCCCAGCCGGGGCTGCGGGGGAGGGCTTTTAGGAAGCGGACGGAGGCGTCGGGGCGTGCAAGGAGAGCGGCACCGGCTGCAGCGAGGAACAGCCCGAGGCCAATGGAAACCGCGGACAGAGAGAGGGAGTAGATCATGGAATGGATGAACGGAGACTCAATCACGTTCCCCATGCGTTGCCAAGCACCCCCTCCGGGGAATCCAGGATGGTGCCTCAGTTGGCTCGAACCCGGCGGCGAAAGGCGGCGGGAGGTTCACCGGTGTGTCGGCGAAACCAACGATTGAAATGAGCCGGGTCGGCAAAACCGACCGTGGCGGAGGTTTCATCAATGGGGCGGCCTTTGGCCAGTGCCTCCGCCGCCAATCGGTGACGGGCGGCATCCCGAAGTTGGCGGACGGTCTGGCCGGTTTCCACTTTGATGCGGCGGGTGAAGTAATCTTTATCGTAGCCGAGTTTTCGGGCGATCTCTGCGACGGAGAGCCGGGCACCTTCGGAAGTGGCCAGGGCCCGGGCGAGGCGCGGGGCAAGGGCGTTCCCCGCGCGTTGGCAAGGGAGGGCGTGGGGAGAGGTGAGGGAGGCGAGGAGGAGGCCGAGGATTTGGAGGCAAAGCCCGGCGGATTCGGTGCGGTGAGGCAGGTCCGCAGACTCGCGGAGAGTGGCGAGGCGGTGAAGGAGTTCGCGGAGGCGGTGGAGCGCACTGGCAGGGGCACGGGCGAAGATTGGAAGAAGGCCAGGGAGGGTGCCCTCAGCGGTGAGGCAGAGGGGAGGACGGGGCGAGGTCCGGCGGAAACTGTGGGCGAGGCCGGCAGGTGCGGCCACGAGGCTGCCCGGGCCGATCGAAGTTGTGTGGCCGCTGAGATTCATCTCGCCGCGACCACTGAGGTAGAGGAGGATCTGGGCATAGCGGTGGTCATGGGGCCGGACTTCGTGCGAGAGTTGCAGGTGGCGGTGGAGTTCGAGTCGCCGGAGTCGGACCTGGCCGTAGAGAAGGTCCAATTCGGAAAAAAGAAGCGGGCGAAAATGGAGCCTGGAAAGACGATCGGAAAGGGTGTGATGCGGGGCGGCGCGTGGCATGTCAGAACGGGTTCAGGTCCGAAGGGTATTGGCTTTGGCCCGGACGAAGCTGCCGGGCTCGGCACGGAGTGAGCGGAACTGGAGGCGGGTGGCGGTGAGGGATGCCCGGGGGCCCAGATGAAGGGGGCCGGTGACGATGAGGTGTTGGGCGTGAAGGGTTCCGTGGATGGTGGCCTCGCGAACTTCCATGGTGTGGCTGACGTGAAGTTCGGCCCCTTCCGCGACGTGAAGGCGTGCGGCTTTGGCTCCAGCCAAAAGGAATGCCTTGCCCTCGGAACGGATTTCGTCCTGGCAGATAACCCGGGAGGCGACACGCCCGGCGATGTGGAGCGAACCGGCTTCGAGCCGGGCGGCGGTCACGTTGCCGGAAGGTCGGACGACCACATCGCCGTAGGTTTGAATGCGGGCGGAGTGTTCGTCGGTGATTTCGTGACTGGAGACATCAAGGTGGGTGGAGCAGTTGTGACACTGCCATGAGATGGCATCTTTGGGGACGCGGAGG
>CALFVM010000147.1 GCA_937928665.1 uncultured Candidatus Methylacidiphilales bacterium | reverse complement strand
GCTACGGAGCCCGGCCTGCCATTGGGTTGCACGCCCTCGGCGGGGTCACGGTTCTGCCCGGTGCGTCCTTCACGCGGGCCCAAAACATCGCGGTGAGTGCGGCTGGGCCGGCTGCCGGGCTGATGTTGGCCGGGCTCTGTGCGGTGGTTCTCTTCGGGCTGGGTGCGGCTTTGCCCGACCTGGTCCGCCAGGTGTTGTCGGTCGGGCTTCCCCTCAATATTTTCTGGACCGTTTTCAATCTGTTGCCGATTCAGCCCATGGACGGCGGCCAGATTTTGCGGGATGTCCTCGGCCCGCGGCACTTTCGCGCCACGTGCATGATCGGAGCACTAATAGGCGCGGCTTTGACGTTTTGGGCAATCTCCGCCGGGCAATGGTTCTTGGCCATCTTCGCCGGAGTGTTGGCGTGGGCGAACTTTCAGGGATCGGTGCAATTTCCCGGAGGCACGATCAGCCGCTAGGACGTGCGGGTGGAGGGAATCGAACCCTCGTCTCAAGCTTGGGAAGCTCACATTCTACCATTGAACCACACCCGCTTCTGAACCCAAAAACCTGTGCGGGGGCGGGCCGGGTGTCGAGCCGGATTTTTAATCGCGGGCGGCGGACAAAATGGGGTGGCCCCAAGCTGGCTGGCGTCCATACTGGGGCACGATTATTCGACAAGCCGAGCTGAGGATGAAACCAACTCCGAACCGCCTGCGGTGGCTTCCCGTGATCTGGCTGGCGGTCCTTGGTGCCGTTCTGGCGGGCGTCTGGTTTTTTCTGGAGCGGCCAAAGGAGGCGGAGACGGAATTGGTCTGGGTGGGCTGGCGGGATTTTTTCCAAGATCACCTTCGGCCGGGTTTGCCTGTCGCCAGCGGATTCCATTTTCCGCTCCGTCCGCCGTTGGGGAACGGAGCGCGACGGGCGGTGGCTTTCCGGGAACGGGACAGTCTGGGGGAATGGTGGGAAACATTGCGGGGAACGGGCACCGGAGCAGAGCCGGTCCTGTCGGCCGGGGACGGTTGGGTAACGCTGGCGGAGGACTTCGGCCGACCGTGGGGCCATGTGGTGATCGTCGCGCACCGGTTGCCGGATGGGGTGGGTTCCGGGTCGGTCGAGATTCTTTATGCCAACTTATCTTCGTTGGCCGTGCAGCGGGGGCATTTCGTGCGGCGGGGCCAGTTATTGGGGGCAATCGACCAGGAGCCTACGGGCGGGGCGCGCCTTTATCTGGAGGTGCGGGAGGAAGTCGGGATGGGCCTGGGGCCCACGGAGAGCGATGACCCGCTCGGCTGGCTGGAGCCCTCGGCCTTTTTCAGCCAACGCCGGGCCGACGATTCCGGGAGGGAGTAGGCGGCGGAATCGTCCGGCCATTGACCCGGCCCGGCTGCTCTGGCATGTTCGAGGAAATGAGCGAAGCGACCTTGGAGAGCCGACTCGCCGCCGCTGCCAGGATTAAGGAGAACCCGAAGAACTTTAAGGTCTGCGAGAGTTGCGGCTCGATTGTGGCCAAGAAGGCGACCAGTTGCCCGAATTGCTCGGCCTATCGGTTTGAGGACGATCCCGTCCACGTGTGCGAACAGGCCGATATTTTGGCCTCGCGGGCACCGCTGTCGATCGAGAGCAAAGATTACCTCTGAGCTGGCCGACCCTGGCCAGCGCGGGCTGGAGCGGGATCGGGGCGTTACAATTTTTGTCGCGGCCGAGACAAAAATTGTGACGTAGGGCAAGACGGTTCAGCCGGACGGTTTGGTGTCGGACGGGATGAAGTGGATGTCGCGCTGGGGGTAGGGGATGGTAATGCCGGCCTCGTCGAAGCGTTGTTTGATTTGGCGGTTGAGGTCGAACATGACGTCGAGGTAGTCAGTCCGATTGACCCAGGGCCGGATCCAGATGGTGATGCTACTGTCGGCGAATTTGGCCACGCCGACGACGGGAGCGGGATCTTTGAGGATGCGAGGTTCGGCTTCGAGGATGCCGCGGAGGACGCGGAGAACGGTGTCGAGGTTGTCGTCGTAGCTGACGCCGATTTCAAGATCAACGCGGCGGGTTTCCTTGGCGGTGAGATTGATCAGTTTGGCCGATGCGATCACGGAATTGGGGAGAACGAGGCCGCGGTTATCGGGGGTGCGGAAGTGGGTGTAGAAGATCTCGATGGCTTCAACGATGCCGATGTCTCCGCCGATATCGACGACGTCGCCAACTTTGAAGGGGCGGAAGACGGAGAGGATGACGCCGGAGGCGAAGTTGGAGAGGGAACTCTGGAGGGAGAGGGCGATGGCCAGGCCGGCTGCGCCGAGGACGGCGAGCATGGAGGCAGAGGGGATGCCGAGGTGGGTCAGAGCCGCCACGATGACAACGGCGATGGCCGCGAGGGTGAGGAAGCTGCCGAGGAAGCTGACCAGGGTGGGTTCTATGCCTGCCCGCTTCATGGCGGCGACGAGGAGGCGAACAAGCCCCTGACCGGCAAACCAGCCGATGGCAAAAATAAGGACGGCTCCAACGAGGCGTGGCCAGGATTCGACAATCCAAGTGTGAAGCATGTCTAACACGGCGGGTAGCTAACCTGTGGCCGAGGCTTGTTTCAACTGGGAAGATGCGGCGGCAATGGCCCGGGCTTTGACGACATGAATGGGACCGGCACCGTCGATTTCGATCCAAAGCGGACCAGCGCGGAAGAAATCGAGCAGGGGACCTTCGGTTTCGTGAAACATGGCCAGCCGTTTGCGGATAGTCCCGGGTTCGTCGTCGGCGCGGCGGTAGAGTTGGCCTCCGCAGAGGTCGCAGACGCCGGGCTGACGTGGGGGTTGATACGTTTGGTGACAGGTTTCGCCACAATCCCGGCAGGTGAGGCGGCCGGACAACCGGGCGACGATTTCATCGTCCTCAATGGCGAGGTGGATCACGGCCCGGAGCGTGAGGCCATGACGGTTCAGGAGGCCGACCAGTCCTTCGGCCTGGGCCCGGGTTCTGGGGTAACCGTCGAGGACCAGCCCGCAGCCCCGAGGGCGGTCGTCCAGAATGGAGGTGAGGAGTTCGGCAGCGACGTCATCGGGTGCGAAGCGGCCTTGCTTGATGGCGGCTTGGGCGCGGAGGCCGAGGTCGGTTCCAGCGGCGATTTCTTCCCGGAATCTGTCGCCGGTGGAGACGTGATCGAGTCCGAGAGCTTCGGCGACGGCCCGGCCGTGGGTGCCTTTACCCGAGCCGGGCCCGCCGAGCAGGACGATGACGGTTCCCTTTTCCACGCGGCCACTCTCCCCGGATGGCGCGGGTTGCCAACCCCTTTTTCAGGGACGCTGGGGGAGGTTGGCCAGACCGAGCTTAACCCCAGCGGTTTTTACCGCGTCGAGCACGCCGACCAGTTTTTGGTACGGGAGGTCGGCATCCGCGCGGAGCGAAACGACCGTGTTGGGGTCGGCTTGGCGCAACCGGATCAATTCGGCTTCAAGCTCGGCCAGGGAGACCTCGCGTTTTTCGAGAAGGATGGTCCCGGAAGCCTGGATGGAGACGGATTTGACCGATTTGGGGTCGATCTCGGGGGCGGTATCGGGCCGGGCGGTGGGGAGGTTGAGGGAAAGTTGTTGTTCCATGACCGGGGTGGCGATCATGAAGATGATGAGGAGGACGAAGACGAGGTCGAGCAGCGGGGTAATGTTGAGTTCCCCGAGGGTCGAGGTCCGGTAGCGTTCGGAGATTCGTTTCACCGCAGGTCAATCCGAAGGTAGCGATGCTCGAAATCGGCCGCGGCTTCGGCCGCAAAGTTTTCCATTTCAACCGTCATCTGCTTGACGGTGGTGATGAGAAAATTGTAGCCGAACATGGCGGGGATGGCGACGAGGAGAGCGGTGACCGTGGTGATCAGGGCACCGGAAACACCCGGCGCGAGGGCGGCCATGCTGGCCTGACCGGCCTGGGCGACGCCGCTGAACGCGTCCATCACCCCCCAGACCGTGCCGAGGAGGCCGAGGAAGGGAGCACCACTGACGGCGGTGGCCAGGAGGACTAACTGCGATTCCAGCTTGAGCATTTCCTCGCCGACGGCCCGTTCCATGGCGGAGCGGACGGAAGCCATTTCAACCGGGCCGATCCGCCCGCTTTCCGCTAGGCGAAGCTCGAAGGTTTCGTCCACCTCGGATGAGCCGAGGAGGTGGAAACAGATTTCCTCGGCACCGGCCCGGTAAACGGAGGCGAGGGGAGAAGCGGGGAATTTCAGTTCCCGGGAATAGATCTCGAGCGGGTCGGCCGATTTGCGGAAGCGGCTGAGGAAGCGAACGGATTCGCGGCGGGCGACCCGGATGAAGGAAAACTTAGTCCACATGATGGACCAGCAGAAGACCGAGCCGAAGACGAGCAGCAGAATGATGATTTTGCCGGGCAGGTTCGAGTTTTCGAACGCATAAAGCACCCCGCCTCCTGAAGCAACGGGGAGTTGGGCAAAATGAAGGGGAAAGTCCACTGGGCTCTATATGCGCGGAAGCCGGTTGAACGTCAATCCACCCGGGATCAAGGTCAGGCAGGCATCATCGCGGCAGAGGGAGGAGGAACGTGTCGGCTGTGGCCGGAGGCTAAAAGTTCCACACGACGCTGCTGGTCAGGGAAAAGTCGTGGCGTTTCCGGTCGGCCGGGACGTTGAACTGATAGCGGTCCTGGGCGACGACCCGGAGGGCCAGCCGTTCGGTCAGGCTCGATTCAATTCCGACGGAGAAGAGGGCATTGCGCTCGTTAGAATCAAAAGGGTTGATGAGAACCTCGGCGTTTTCAAACACTTTGAACTGGCGGTTGATTCGCCATTCGAATCTCTGGGCACCGCGCCATTGTGGGAAGAATTGTTCCCTGTCCGCGATCGATTCGGCCTGAAAGCCCGGGCCGGTTTCCCAGGCTAGAAGGAGGTTGTCCCGATTGATCATCCGGTAACCGATCCCGGGTCCGAACGTGAAGCGGTAATCCAAATCCTTGACCGGGTCATACTCGCCGGTCACCCGCGCCAGCCAATATGCGTCCCTGGTGATGTCCCGATCGTATTGGGCGGTACCGAGGATTCGCTCGGCGTTCCGCTGCCCCTTATTTTCGCCGTATTGGCCGTCCAACTGGAAAGCGAGCTGGTCATTCTCCTGCTTGCGGGTGGCGGCAAAGGCCATGGTGATTTTGGAACTGTCGGTGTTGCCGGAGTTGTAAGTAGCACCGAAGGCCAGGCTGCTTTCCCATCGGCGGGCGGTTTTCTTTTCAGCCGGTGCGGTTGGTGGTGCCGCTTCGGCTTTGAGGCGATCGACTTCCTTTTGAAGGGCCGCTTCCCGTTTTTGGAGTGCCCGGTGCTCGGCCTCGAGCGCGGCCATCCGCTCGCGCAAGGCTTTGAGTTCCGCGTCGGAACCGGCGGCGGGCGGGGCGAGCGAGCCAAGAAGCACAAGACATGCTGCAGCTATCGGGAACCATGACTTTGGTGGCATCGGGCTGGAACGTAACGGGGAAATCGCGTCTGGGCCAAGTCAGAAGGTGTCTTAAGCAAAAAAAGTGTTCTGAAAATTACGCTCTGTGTGGTTGGTCGCGTTGGAGGGCCGACGAACAACCTTGGCCAGCTTCAATACGCGGCCGGGACGATCTCGCGCACGATTACAGGCAACGCAATCACGCTGCATGGCGTGGGCGGGGCAGGCATTCTCCACAACGCGGTCACGGCGCAAACGATCAACACCGGCATCACGCTGGCCGCCGCACAGACCTGGCAGATCAACAGCGGTTCCCTGACGGTGAACGGCATCGTTGGCGGGGCCGGAGCGTTGACCAAAGCCGGCGGCGGGCGAGAACATCCTTGGCCAAGCCACGACGCTGTCGATCTCCGGCGGCGGAGGCGGTGCGGTGCTGAACGGGAACATGACGTTGGCTTCTGCAGCAACCATCAATATCACCGGCACCGGGGAAGGTTATTTCTACAACTACGGCGCGGTAGCACGGGATTTTACGACGGCGGCGACGATCAATGTCAGCGGTGTTCAGCTCGATTTTGGGAGTAACCGGGATTTATTTTTTGACCCTGGCTCTACCGTGAACGTGAGCGCGGGGCAGACCAATTTCTACATCGATCGAAACCTGGTCACGCAGGGGACGGCGGCGAATCGGGCGAACTTCAATGTCAGCGGGACGGGCTCGATTGAAATTTTTGGGTTCGACACCGGAACGATCACGTTGGGCCAACACGACCGGTTCAATCTGGATGGGACGAACGCTTCAGTCACCGTGACGGCCCATGCACCAACCGGGGCGGTAAACATCAACGGGGAAATTAACCTGGCCAATGGCGGACAGTTTGCGGTGAATCAGGGCACGACCTTTCTTAACGCCACTTCCTCGGTCAATGGATCTGGAACGCCCGGCACCTTGACCATTGCCGGGAACCTCGTGATCGACCATGCTTCCTCGGTCACGGGCGTCCCGAACCTGACCCTGGCTGCCGGGGGCGCACAAACAGTAAGCGGCGCGGCGGCCGCCACCACCTCGTCGGGTTGGGGCACGGTAACCAAGACGGGTGGAGGCACAACGACTCTGGCCACAACGCTTTCCTCCCTGGCAGCACAACAAGTGGTGATCGAAGGCGGCACCCTGCTGGCGGGTGCGGCCAACCAGATTGCCTCCACGACAAACCTTGAACTGGGCGGCGGCACGCTGAACACAGGCGGATTTTCGCAGACGATGAACACGCTCACGCTGACTGGGGATTCCACAATCGACTTCGGGGCAGGTGCCTCCGTGGTGACCTTTGCCGACTCATCTGGTTCCTGGACCGACACCTTGACCTTGGCCAACTGGAGCGGAAATAAAAACGGAGGCGGGGCGGACCAGCTCTTCATTGGCAGCATCTCCTCGGGCAACCTCAACCAGATTGTTTTTGTCAACCCGGTCGGATTTGCACCGGGAACTTACGGGGCGCGTTTGCTGGCCTCGGGTGAAATCGTCCCTATCCCTGAGCCCGGAGCCATTCTGGCGATGGCCGCACTTTTTGCACTGGCTGTGTGGCGGGAACGGTGCCGGTTTCGCTGGCCCAGGTGGATGAGCCGCGCAGCGGCCTGAATCTATCGGGCCGGGTCGAGGAGTTTCACCACCAGGGCGGTCCACCCGGTCTGGTGGGCCGCTCCGAGACCTTGGCCGGTTTCGGCGTGGAAGAACTCGTGAAAGAGGAGGTGATCGCGCCAGTGCGGGTCGTCGCGGAAGGGTTCCCGGCCATCGTCGCAGGGGCGCAGACCGGAGGGGCCACGTTCGAAGAGGGAGACGAGGCGGCGGCTGAGGTCGTGGGCGACGGAGGCGAGGTTCATCCGATGTCCGGAGCCGGTAGGGTAATCGATCTGGAAGGAGTCGCCGTAGAAGTGGTGGTAGCGTTGGAGGGCTTCGATGATGAGGAAGTTGATGGGGAACCACACGGGCCCGCGCCAATTGGAGTTGCCACCGAAGAGTTTGGTCTGGCTCTCGCCGGGTTCGTAATCAACCCGATATTCCTGGCCGTCGAAGTGGCAGACGACGGGGTGGCCGTCGTGGGCTTTGGAGAGGGAACGGATGCCGTAGGGGGAAAGGAATTCGTTTTCGTCGAGCATGCGGGCGAGGAGGCGTTCGAGCCGGTCGCGGGTGAGAACGGAGAAAAGGTTGCGGCGGTGACCGGGTTCGCCCGAGACCTGGCGGCGAGTGATGTGCTCGCAGGCCTGATCGCGGTAACGGAGGGACCAGGTGAGGCGTTTGTAGAAGCCGGGAAGTTTGTGAAGTTCTTTTTCTTCGAGAACCTCGACGGCGAGGAGCGGGATCAGGCCAACCATGGAGCGGACGGGAAGGACGACGCTTTTTCCGTCGATGCGGAGATGGTCATAGTAGAAACCGTCTTCTTCGTTCCAAAGACCGCGCCCGCCGACGTTGTTCATGGAATCGTTGATGGCGAGGAAGTGCTCGAAGAACTTGGAGGCGAGATCTTCGTAAACGGGGTTGGAGCGGGCGAGTTCAAGGGCGATAGAGAGCATGGTGGCGGCGTAAAAGGCCATCCAGGCGGTGCCGTCGGCCTGTTGGAGGTGGCCGCCACCGGGGAGGGGTTTGCTCCGGTCAAAGAGCCCGATGTTGTCCATGCCGAGGAAGCCGCCGGCGAAGAGGTTGTTGCCCTCGCGATCCTTGCGGTTGACCCACCAGGTGAAGTCGAGGAGGAGTTTTTGAAAGGTGCTTTCGAGGAAGGCCAGATCACGGCAGCCGTGCGCGGCGGTCATTTTGTAAACGCGCCAAGCGGCCCAGGCGTGGACGGGCGGGTTGACGTCGTGAAACGCCCACTCATAAGCGGGGAGCTGGCCGTTGGGGTGCATGTACCATTCGCGGAGGAAAACCTGAAGCTGGTGCTTGGCGAAGGCGGGGTCGATCGGAGTGAAGGCGACGGCGTGAAAAGCCAGATCCCAGGTGGCGAACCACGGGTATTCCCATTTGTCGCAGACGGAGAGGATGTCGCGGGCGAAGACATGAGGCCAATCGCTGTTTCTGCCCGTTAGCCGTTCGGACGGGGGCGGCGGGCTGTTCGGATCGCCTCGGAGCCAGTCGCGGACGACGTAATGATAGAATTGCTTGGTCCAGATGAGCCCGGCGAAGGCGCGGCGGGCGATGGTTTTGCGTTCACTGCTGAGGCGGGGGGAAACTTTGGCGGCATAAAAGGCGTCGGCCTCCGCCTGGCGTTTGTCGAAGATGTTGGTGAACTCCTCCCCCAGATCGCCGGATCCCTCGGCGACCGGGCGGAGGCGGAAGGGGAGGGTCCAGATCTCGCCCGGGCCCAGGGTGCAAGAGTAAACCGGGGCGGCCTTGGTTCCTTCCTCGACGGGGCTGAGGGCTTCGAGGCGACCGTGAACGAGGGCTTCGTGAAAGGCGTCTTTGGTGTAGGGGCTGGGGTTGGGCGAGCCGAAGAGTTTTTCGTGGTTGGTCTCGTTGCCGGTGAACCAGACGTCCGGTGCGGGATCAGAGCCGGGGAAGGAGAAGAGGAAGTCGCCGAGGGTGGCGTGGTGGGCCAGGAGGGCATGATCGGGACCGCGGGTGATGCGCGGGTGGGCGTGGTCGGCATCGTGAGGGCAGCCCCAGCTCCAGGTGTTGCGGAACCAGAGGGTGGGCAGAAGGTGGAGGGGCGCGGGATCGGGCCCCCGGTTGATCGCGGTCAGGCGGATGAGCGTGTCCTCGGGCGTGGCTTTGGCGTATTCGACGTAAACGTCAAAGTAACGATCCTCATCAAAAACGCCGGTGTCTTCGATCTCAAACTCCGGCTCGCGGGTGGAACGCCGGGCGTTCTCTTCCCGCAAGTGCGCATAGGGAAAGGTCGCCTGGGGATATTTATAGAGAGCCTTGGCGTAGGTATGGGTCGGGGTGGCGTCGAGGTAGAAGTAGGCTTCTTTAACGTCTTCGGCGTGGTTGCCCTCGTGCCCGGTCAGACCGAAGAAGCGTTCTTTGAGGATGGGGTCCCGGCCATTCCAGAGCGCGGGAGCGAAGCAAAGGCGGCAGCCGCGGTCGCACCAGCCGAGGAGTCCGTCCTCGCCCCACCGGTAGGCGCGGGCGGCGGATTGATCGAAGGGGAAGTATTCCCAGGCGGTGCCGCCGGGGGAGTAATCCTCGCGCACGGTCGCCCACTGTCTTTCGGAAAGATAAGTGCCCCAGCGCTTCCAGTTGCCTTGACCCGCGGCCTCATCGCGGAGGCGCTGGTCTTCCGTGGTGTCGGTGATCGGGCAACTCACGATTTCCGTCGCTTGGATTTCTTGCCGGATTTTTCCGAAGAGGCGGCGGACTCTTTCTTTTTTTTCTTTTTGGAATCGTGCGGACGCTTGGGAGCAGGCTTGCGTTTTTCCGTTCGCGCCGTTGAAGGAGCTTTGGCTTTGGGTTTGGCGGAGGGGCGTTTCTGTTTGGGAGCGGGCGGGGCGACCATGGAGAGGTGGTGGGCGAGTCCGGCGGGATCTTCGCGAGCGAGGAGATCGAGCCGGTCGCGGCGCGCGGCCTCGTAGGTGTCAAGATAGTGACCGGCGGAGACTTCCCAGGAGAAGTCCTCGGCCATGGCCTGTTGGCGCAGGGAGGCGAGGTGATGGGGGCGGTCGAACCAGGTGGAGACAGCCCAGCCGATCGTGTCGTACACGGCAGCGGCGGTGGGGAGATGGAACTTGAAGCCGGTGCCCGAGCCGGTGTTCTGGTCGTAGTTGCGCACGGAATCCTCGAGCCCGCCAGTGGCACGGACAATTGGCAGGGTGCCGTATTTGAGGGAGTAGATTTGGTTGAGCCCGCACGGCTCGTAGAGGGAAGGCATGAGGAAAAAGTCGGCACCCGCTTCCATCCGGTGACTGAGGGGCTCGGAGAAGCCGATGGTGACGCCGACGCGGCCGGGGTAGGCGGCCCGGAGCCAGCGGAAGAAGCCTTCCGTGCCGGGATCGCCGGTGCCAAGGACGGCGATCTGGATGGCCATGGTGTCCAGGGCGCGGGGGAGAGCGTCTTGGAGGAGATTGAAGCCTTTCTGGGGGGCAAAACGGGAGATGATGGCGAAGAGGGGCAGGTCCGGCCGGATCTCGAGGCCAAGTTCGCGCTGGAGAGCCGCTTTGCAGGAAGCTTTGCCGGAGAGATCTTCGGGATGGTAATGCGCGGGCAGGTGGGGGTCGGTGGCCGGATCCCAGCGCTCGTAATCAACGCCGTTGAGAATGCCGGTGAAATGGTGTCGCCGGTTGTTGAGGTAGGGCGCGAGACCCTGGCCACCTTCGGGGGTGAGGATTTCGTTGGCGTGGGTCGGAGAGACGGTCGTGATCCGGTCGCTGTAGGCGATGCCGAGTTTGAGGAGGTTGATGCGGCCGTGGTCTTCCATGGTCTCGCTGGACCAATGTTCCCCGCCCACGCCCAGGTAGCCGAAGACCTCGGGACCGTAAACGCCCTGGTAGCCGATGTTATGGATGGTCAGGACCGAGGCAGTGGCGGAGAGGGGGGAGGCGACCCGGTCCCAGGTTTTCAGAAAGAGGGCCGCGGGGGCGGATTGCCAATCATGGACGTGGACGATGTCGGGAAGGAAGTGACGGTCCTTAGCGATTTGCAGGGCAGCTTTGGAGAGGAGGGCGAAGCGATAGGCATTGTCGAGATAGTCGCCGGAAGACTCGCCGTAAAGACCGGCCCGGCCGAAGAATCGCTCGCATTCGACAAACCAGACCGGAACACGTCCATCGAGGGAGCC
>CALFVM010000146.1 GCA_937928665.1 uncultured Candidatus Methylacidiphilales bacterium | reverse complement strand
ATTCGCTTACTCAAAGCCCAGGCCCTACCCAAAGGCGATGTCCTCTCCGTTGCCCGCATCGCCGGCATCCAGGCAGCCAAACGAACCAGTGACCTCATCCCCTTGTGCCATCCTCTGCCCCTTCACCACGTCGGCATAGACTTCATCATCCGGGCCGATCGGATCTTCATTCGCGCCGAAGCGGTAACTGATGGGAAAACCGGGGTCGAAATGGAAGCACTTACCGCCGTCAGCGTGGCGGCACTTACGCTTTATGATATGATGAAAGCCGTCGATAAAACGATGCGCATCGAAGGCATTGCCGTGCTCGAAAAGGTCAAAGACCTGTGAATCCATCTCAGCCACTCCGCGTCGGGCGACTCACGCTCAGCGACCGGGCCAGTGCCGGAATCTACGAAGATCAGAGCGGGCCGGAAATCGAGCGGGTTTTTGCCGGTCTCTGGGGCAGCCCCGTCGAGTTTATCCGCCGCCTGCTGCCCGACGACCGGGCCCGGATCACCGAAGCTCTGCGCGATTTGTGCGGACCGGAGGGTTGCGCCCTCGTCATAACCACCGGCGGCACCGGTCCGTCCCCACGGGATGTCACCCCGGAAGCCACCCGCGACGCCATCGACAAAGAGCTTCCCGGCTTTGGCGAGGCGATGCGAATGACGAGCTTCCCCACGGTCCCGACCGCCATCCTTTCCCGGGCGACCGCTGGCATCTGCGGCCGCGCGCTCATCGTCAACCTACCCGGCAACCCGAAAGCCATTGCCGAATGCCTTCCCCCCCTCCTCCCTGCAATCCGGGAAGCACTCCACCATCTGCGATAAGGCAAAGTCTTACGGCACCGAGGGATCGTGCGCCGCGGGGTGATGCTCCACAAACCAGCGATAAGCATCAGCGATCCCCTCCTCCAGGGAAATCCGGGGCTTCCAGCCGAGTGCCTCAATCCGGCTGCTGTCCATCAGCTTCCTCGGCGTGCCGTCGGGTTTGGAAGTGTCCCAGGCTAGCTCTCCCTCATAACCGAGCACACGCCGGATCGTTTCCGCAAGTTCCCTGATCGTGAGATCGGTGCCGGAGCCAACATTGATAATCTCTTCCGAATCATAGCAATCCAGAAGCACCAGGCAGGCCTCCGCCAGATCGTCACAGTGCAAAAACTCGCGCCGGGGAGTCCCACTGCCCCACACCAGGACCGACGAATGGCCCAGCATTTTGGCGGTGTGAATCTTGCGAATCAGCGCGGGCAGAACATGAGAATCCTGCAGGTGGTAGTTATCCCCAGGCCCGTAAAGATTGGTCGGCATCGCGGCGATGTAGCGGGCACCGTACTGCCGACGGTAGGCCTGGCACAGCTTGATCCCGGCAATCTTGGCGATGGCGTAGGCATCGTTGGTCGGCTCCAAGTGCCCATCCAACAGGCTTTCCTCCTTGATGGGTTGCGGGGCGAACTTCGGGTAGATGCAGGAACTCCCCAAAAACAGAAGCCGGTTCACCCCTGCGGCGTGAGCCGAGGCAATCACCGAGTTTTGAATCCGGAGATTCTCCAGCAGGAAATCGACCGGCTGGGTGCTGTTGGCGTGAATCCCGCCCACTTTCGCCGCCGCCAGAACGACAACGTCCGGTCGCTCCGCCGCAAAAAAGGCCCGCACCGCAGGCTCGTCCCGGAGATCCAACTCCTGCCGGGACCGCACGAGAACCTGCCAGCGGCCCGAGCGTTCCAGGGCGCGGGCAATGCCCCCCCCGGCCAGGCCACGGTGCCCGGCAACAAACACTTTCGGAAGCCCTTGGACCATACTCATGCCGTTGCCGGTGAATGATGCTCCGGTCCTCGCCGCTGGACCAGAACTTTAAAAGCTCCGCCAGCACCATCCGGATCCAGAAGGGAGGCTACCGTCGCCTGCTCATCCCAACCAGCCTGTTCCTCCGGAAGGTAGGCTTCAAGCCATTCGCCCTGCGTGCAGAATAGTTCGGAAACTAACCCTTCCGCCTCCCCCCAGTTCATGACATCCGTGAAATTGACATCGGCCGTGATGTCCTGCTGGCCGGGCCTCGCATACACGTCCATGCCGGACAGATGGACGTGGGAAAAATAAGCCCGGATCGAACCGGCCGGGCGCCGGATGTAGAGCGAATGAACCTTCTCCCCGTAATCAATAAGCATCAGCTTGCCCCGCTTCCACCGGGGGGCCCAGCTTTGGAGCCATTGGCGATAGGAGCCGTGGACTTCAACCCGCTGGCGACCATCATAGAGCATCCACAACTTGCACACACTGTAGGGCTTTAGTTCTTCCGGGGGAACCGGCGTCAGGGTCTCCCGGGCATAACCATTCTCCAGCGCAAGCCCCACTTCGGACCAACCATGGGGCGTCCGCTCGAAAACCCGCGGGGGAAAAGCATCCACCAGCTCGTTGGCAAAAATCCAGGCCTGCCCTCCGCACGCATCCAGAGCCTCCTCCATGGAGTTGTGCCACTGCACCCGGTATTCCCAAAGTTTCACCTCCTGCCGATGTCGCAGAGGTGGAGAGACCTCCACCATGTGATAGCGGAAGAAAAGCTGCTTCCACCACGGCAACGCCCGCAACACCGCCAGAGCCAGGGAACCATCGCCCCCGCCCACCTCGATGAAGTGGGTCACCTGGAGCGGACGAAACGCCTCC
Organism: uncultured Candidatus Methylacidiphilales bacterium; assembly: GCA_937928665.1. GTDB lineage: Bacteria > Verrucomicrobiota > Verrucomicrobiia > Methylacidiphilales > CALFVM01 > CALFVM01. The sequence continues at coordinate 2,386 of CALFVM010000146.1, read as the reverse complement.
TCCATCAACCAACCGGCCAGGGCAGCCCCCAGCGCAGGATGCATCGTCGCCGAGGTCGAAAAATCTCCGGACCGCCCCACCGTCCGGATGTGCCGCGTGTAGTAACCATGCTCCGGGTGGTAGAGGCAGTCCCGGACAAATTCAGCGACCGAGCAGGCTCCGCCGTGCGCCGCCAAAATATCAGCGGTCGACCTCGTCTGGGGACGGCCAGACCCGGGAACGGCAGGCAAGGTGGGCACGCGCCTTGTTAAAGGCGCAAATGTCAGATTTGGCAAGTGCTCCGCGCTTCATCTCCGTCAGGACTGGCCCAGCCACGTCAGAGTCTTTCGGGCCAGGCGATCAAGGGCACGGACCGAATCGACAATGTGCTCCTCCCGGGTGTCCTCGATTTTATTGTGACTGATCCCGTGCAGACTTTGCACAAAAAGCATGACCGTCGGCACCCCTGCCCGGGCCACCTCGGCCGCATCATGAAGCGGGCCGCTGGGTAATCGATGGGAACGGCCGCAGGTTTCCCGGACTGCTTCATCCGCCAGCTCAATCAGAGCCGGATGAAACGGAATCGGCTCAATCGCCCACAGCCGCTCCCATTGCACAGCCACTCCGGCCTCACGGGCGAACTCTTCGGAAGCAACGACCGCCTCTTTATGCATGGCGGCCAGGGCAGCCGGATCCAGGTGACGTTGATCCAGCGTCAGACGGCACTCGGCCACCACCGAAGTCACAATACCCGGCCGAGTCAGGCATGAGCCAATCGTTCCCACCCCACCCCATCGCTCACAAATTCGATAAATCTCCGGAGCCATCCGCGCTGCCGCAAGGAATGCATCCCTGCGCCGGTCCATCGGCGTGCTTCCCGAATGGGCTGCCTGGCCGTGGAAGGTGATCGCATGACGCTCTACCCCAAACGTGCCCAGAACTGCTCCCAGCGGGAGATCCAGATCCAGCAGCACCGGCCCCTGCTCAATATGGAGTTCCAAATAAGCCGCCGCATCTGCCAACTCCGAACGGGCTTCAAGCACCCGGTCCAATTCAAGCCCACAGGCCCGCAGGGCTTCGGGCAACGTGATCCCCTCCCGGTCAACCAGACGACGGGCCTCCTCCACGTCAAGATTCCCAGAACAGGCCGACGATCCAAACAAACTCTTCCCAAAGCGGGCACCTTCCTCGTCAGCCCAATCCACCAGCCGGACCGTGAAAGGAAGATTCGCTCCAAACTCCGCCTGGAGCCCCCGCAAAACCTCCAGCCCGGCCAGCAAATTCAGACATCCATCCAGCCACCCGCCGTTCGGCACCGAATCCAGATGCCCCCCGATGATCAGTGCTTTCCGGTTCCGCCCCGGCAAGGTGGTCCACACATTCCCCGCCGCATCCCGGCTCACTTCCACCGGTAATCCGCCCATCTTGGTCTGAAACCAATCCCTTGCCTTCTGCCAAACCGGCGTGAAGGCAACCCGGTGCGCCCCATCCGCGTCGCCAGTCAACTCCCGCAATTCCTTTAACTCAGCCAGCGTCCGATGGGGCTCAATCATTTCACCCATCCTCCGTCTCGACCTACCCCGTTGTCAACCCGCCCGGCGTCCGGCCCGGTCCCAGGCCAAGTTACCGAGCGTCAGGCCACCCTCACGTTGTCAACGAGTCCAACGCGGCATCCACCGTGTCAAATAATTCAATCGCATCCGTGACCCCGGCAACACGCAGAACCTCAGCCACCTCATTTTTCGCCCCGGCTAACACCAGCTTGTGCCCTGACAGTGCCAGCGCCTTGGTATTCCGGATGAACATCCGAATCCCCATTGAACCGACAAAACTCACCCCCGAAAGATCCACCACCGTGGAAACTTTCTCGGCCGAGGTTTGCGCGGTGAACTTCAGATCGATCTCCTGGGCTCCCGCCATATCCAAACGTCCGCTCAGAACAATGACCGGCACCCCGCGAACTTCTGTCTTCGTCATCTCCATCATGTGCGGCGAGAAGCTGCCTTCCCTGACCGCCGCTTGTCACTGGATTTTTTGTTAGAATCGCACAACAAACCCATCCCCTTCCCCCGCCTATCCTACCCTCCGCAACGAGTTGCCCAGTTGGTGCAAAAGCCAAACCAACCCCTCAAACAAAATCGTCGCATAAAACACCGCGGCACGTCCCTCCACTCCGCTGCCAGGCTGACTCAGTTCCATCCGCGCTTGCCGCAGCCGTTCCATCAATTCGCTCCGGTCCGAGGAAATTTCTAAAAGCATCCCAACATCCATCGCGTCCCGCCCGGCCGCCGCGTCAACGGCGGTCAACAAAATCGCCGCCAACGTCAAAATCAACCCGTTCCGGCGTTCAACGCGCAGCCGCCGCCCCATCGTTTCCTGATCCGCGTCTCGTTCCAGCACTTCCGCC
>CALFVM010000145.1 GCA_937928665.1 uncultured Candidatus Methylacidiphilales bacterium | reverse complement strand
CTGAGCGGCGAAGCCACCCCGCACAGGCGTCAGCCAATCCCCCCCTGTCCGCGCCAGCGGCGTCGCGGTAGCGACAAACCCCGACAAGGATTCGAACGCAGTTCGAGCGCAAGGCGCGGTAGCGCCAAAACCTGAGCGGCGAAGCCACCCCGCACAGGCGTCAGCCAATCCCCCCCCTGTCCGCGCCAGCGGCGTCGCAGTAGCGACATATCCCCAACCAGGATTCGAACGCAGTTCGAGCGCGAGGCGCGGTAGTTGGGTCGAGCCTAAGCCGTTGGCTCAGCTCTGGCGGTCGCCAGTTCCCCCTTCATCAGGAAAAACGGGTGATGTCGTAGGGGTCTTCTTAACGCAAGGCCGGACGCCCCGGCTTGGCGATCGGTCCACGGGAAGTCGAGGGTCCGGCTTGGTGTTGTTCTTGACGCAACTCCGCCAGGACCTCGTTGAGGAGCGGAGCACGGCCTTGGACCAGAACCGGTGTGCCCACGCGGGTCCGTCGGAATAATTCGCGCGCTCCGTCTTCGGGCAGGCGAATGCATCCGGCCGAGCCTGGATAGCCGGACAGCGGCCCGGCATGAAGACCGATGGTCCCGCCGTTGAACCGGAGGAAATAGGGCATCGACACGTGGTAAATGGTCGAGACCCACTGTTCATGCTTATGACTAACCGTGTAGCGGCCGGGCGGGGTTGGTTTTTCGTCGCGCCCGGACGAGATCGGCATGGCCAGGGTTACCCGGCCGTTATCCACAAACTCCAAGCGCTGCTCGGTCAGATCGACGTAGATATACGTTGGATGCTGCAAATAGACGGTTGGCCGGGGAAAGATCCCCTGGGCCAGAGCCGGAGTGGTGACCAAGACTAGAGCGATGAGAAGGCGGATTAGCTTCACACGAGTTCTCTGTGAGAAACTACTTGGGTTTCTTACTAAGCCAAGCGGGAAGAAGTGGCCGTTTGCACTCCGGGGAGTTCTCATCCATCCTCCTGCCTCCCATGGACGCCCGTGCCCGCTCGATCCAGAGTCTTTTTTCCCGGATCAGCCGTCCTTACGACGCCTTTAACCACTTTTTCAGCCTCGGCATTGATGTCTGGTGGCGTCATCACTTCGTCACCCACGTGGTTCAACCGCGCCCGGGTGAACTCGTCCTCGATCTCGCCACCGGCAGTGGCGATGTCGCCCTGGCCATGGCCCGGCGTGGAGCGCGGGTTGTTGGGGCTGATTTTTGTGTGCCGATGCTCCGCCGGGCTCAGGCCAAAGGAGTCGCCCGGCTGGTCGCGGCCGACGGGCTGCAACTCCCTTTTCCGAACGGTGTTTTTGATGCGGTGACCATTGCGTTTGGGTTTCGCAACTTCACGGACCGAGCCCGGGGCCTCCGGGAAATGCATCGGGTCCTCCGTCCGGGTGGACGGCTGGCGATTCTCGAGTTTTCGCAACCGCGCCTTTGGCTGCGTCCGTTCTACCGGTTTTACCTGAACCAGGTCATGCCGCGGGCCACGGCAATTCTCGCGGGCGAGCGTTCGGCTTACGAGCACCTCGCCGAAACCGTCGGGGCCTTTCCCGATCAGGCGGCTTTGGCTGAGATGATCCGGACCGAAGGTTTCCAAGACGTCGTCTGGCAGGATTACACCTTTGGCATCGCCGCCGCCCACCTTGCCTGGTGCTCGACCTCTCGGGAGGCTGAGTCTGCGTCCGACCACTGATCGATCCGCGGAAGGCGCGCTGGGCCGAGGTCGGCGGCGATTTATCCGCCCGCAACGACCCGGAAAACCTCAACCCGGTCCCCGTGATTTAATTCCCGGTCAGCCCATTCTGTCCGTGGGGAGACCTCCCCGTTCAGCTCCACCAAGACAGATGACTCCGGGAGGCCGAGCGAGGCCACCCATTGGCCGAGGGTTGTTCCGCTGGCAATCTGTTGGGCCTGGCCATTGGCGAACACCACAATCGGACTCACTCCGCTATTGAAGCAAACGGCCTGGTCTCCTCCAAGCCGGTTCCCGACTGTTTTAGGAAGAAACCACTTCGATCGCTTCGTCCGGGTCGAGAGGGTCCCGGATTTCCTTATCAGGAAAAATCAGGGCATTATCTCCCAAGCCGACTTTGATGAGGAAGTCCGAGATGATCTTGATGGTCGTATCCATTGAGTCTGTGCCCACCTCGATCAGCGTTTCCCGTTGGTCCTGGCCCGGGTGAAGTCGGGTGGCACCGCCCAGAATGGTCCCCGCACGCGCCGCGGCCAATTGTTCGCCCAACGGATCCTCGATTGTCTCGGCCCGTTCCTCCGGATCAAGTCCTTCCGGAATTTCGACAACCAAAATGCGTTCGTGCGGATTGTCGGTGTGGCGGCCCCCAAGGATAATCGCCAGGTCCGAGCTGTCGGTTAGTTCGTGGAAGGCATCGTAGTCCCGGAGCGGGGCCAGGTCATCGTCCGCCCTCAAGTCGAGCTTCCGAAATGGGTCGATCTTGGAGCAAATCCGGACACTCTCCAGGGCTTCCTCCATCCGGCCTTGCTTGACCCGAATGCACGCCATCTGATGGTGCATGGCCGGATTGAGACTGTCCGCATTCAATCCATTGACCACCACGGCTTCGGCCTTCTCCAAGGCGTCGGCCAGGAAATAGGCTGTGGATAAGGCCCGCAAAAGCCGGGGCTCGTTTGGAAACCGTTCCAACCCCTCCCGTCCCGTCCGCTCGGCCTCTTCAAACATGCCCAAATCCGCCAAGCAGTCGCACAACATTTCCCAGGTTTGCGGATTCTCCGCTCCGGCCCCGGCCAGATCCTCTTTTAGCAACTCGACCGCCCGTTGAAGATCGCCTTCCTGAATCGCATCGAGGGCAGGGGAGGCCGCTTCGCCGGCGTCTTCATCCTCGTCTTCATCCTCGTCTTCATCAACCTCCTCTTCTTCGTCAGGCTCCCCGGAGTCTGCCTCCGCAATGGAACCATTCCAATAGGCTTTGGGAACGGACCATTGCCCATCTGGAAAAAGCCGGAACTGAAATGGAAATGCGTGATCCTCACTTTCGATGATGGCCTGCAAGGCCTCGTTGGCTTTTTCCGGAGCGTCAACCCGGAACTCCATTTGGCAAATGCCCGCGTGCCAAAACCGGGCGTAAGCAATCGTTTCACAAACCGCCTTCAGCCGTCCTGCCAAAGAATCCTGAAAGGCCACCAGCTTTGTCCGGAGCACTTCGTCCGGCGGCGACATCTCCTGACCCTCGTCCGCGTCCTCGGCCCATTGGGTGAACACGGTCAGATTCGCCGGATATTCATACTTGGGTTCGAAAGCCTTCAAGCCCGACCAAAGTTCGTACCCGCCGAAACCCTCAACCGCCGCCGGGCCTTTTTCTTGCCATGAATCGCTTTGCATCGAGCTAAGAGTGGCGACCTCTCCATGTTAGGCAAGCCTTGTGGTGTCACATTCGGGTGACAACCCGGGCAACGGGTTGCGTGTGGCCCGCCCGAGATTCTCCCGGGACTGATTCCAGTTGGTTTCGGGATAAACCGCCGTAACCTATCCGTTGAACTCATTCATGCGAGCGGCCACGTCCAAGCCCGACCCCCAGCCCGTGCCCAGGAAAGCGCGCCGCCGTTGGCAGCCACCCCGGGTTCCCCCTTCCCTCGCTGCTCGGCTCGCCACTCTCAGTCTGGTTTTTATCCTCCTCCTGGCCATCGCGTTCCTGGGCATCATCCGCTTCTTTGGCCTCCCCGGGCAGGCCAGTGCCTTTCTCAAAGCCGAACTGCAACGCCAGGGCATTGAGGCCAGCTTCGGCAAGCTCTACCTCGATCCGCTCGGTCGCGTTGTGGGACGCGATGTCGAGGTGGCCAAGTTTGCCGGCTCGGATGAGCACCGCTTTACGGTCGAGCGGGTTCGTTTCGATCTCAACTGGCTTTCGTGGTGGCGGGGTGATCCCGTTGTCTCCGGAGTTGTTCTTGAAGAAGCTGCCTTCCGCTATGCTCTCGCGGAAGACATTGCCATTGATCTGACCCGCGTCCGGCTCGACTTGGCCCTTGACCGGCGCAAGCTTGTGGTGCGCGGCGGACGCTTTTGTCTCGGCCCGATTGAGTTCCGTTTCGCCGGGGTCGTCCGGACGACCGAATGGAAGTTGCCCGAACCCGGTCCACCGTTGACCGAGGAGGAGCGATTGCGCCGCGCTGATCTTTGGCGACAGGTGGAGGCTTTCTTGAACCGGGTCCACGGGAGACACGGGCTCACGATCCACTTAGATGCGGATGTGGACCTTGATGACCTGCCGAGGTCACGCGGCCGGCTGTGGATGGATGCCCGCCAGGTCATTGTGGATGAGGCCGATATCCGGCAGGTCGCCTGGTCAGTCGACTACGCTGAGGAGCGTGCGGAACTCTCCGGCACGATTGCCGTCGGACGGGGCAAGCTCGAACTGGAAGGCCTTTGGTTTTGGGGTGCCACCGATGCAAAAGTGGAGTTTCGATCCGACCTGGACCTGTCCCTCCTCGGCCTCCTCCTACCCGGCAAGCTGGGGGAGTTTATCTCTGGCATTGAGTTCGGATCACTGCCTCTGGTTGGGGGCGAAATCGAAACCAACTGGTCGGAGGGCCTGCGTTATGCCGTCCGACTGAAGGCCGATTGGCGCGATTTCCGGATTCAGGACATGCCTTTCGATCGTTTTCAACTGCCGCTCTCTTTCGATGGGACCCGGCTTCTCATCACAGATCTCCAGTTGGAAAACCCGTCCGGGCGGCTCGTCCTGAGCTGGTTCATGGACGAAAACGGTGAGGTCAAAGGCAAGCTGGACAGTTCACTTGACCCCACCACCCTCCGAAACCTTTTCGGTGCCGGTGCTCAGCCTTTTTTCGAGAGCCTTCAATTCTCGGTCGGGCCCCAGGTCACTGCCGGGATCAGCGGTTCCGGCCTCGACCCGGAAGGCTGGGCTGTGCGCGGCACTCTCAAAGCCGTTGATTTCCGTTACAAGAACGTGCCGTTCCAAGAAATCACCGGGGATTTCGTTTACAACAACGGCAAACTCTACTCGCCCAAAGTCTTGATTCGCCGAGTCGAAGGCACCGGTCAGGCTGAGGTCTGGCACGATTTTCGCAACGAAATGGTTTCATTGAAGAACGGTCGTTCCACCCTCAACCCTTCCGAGACGGCCACGGTGTTTGGCGATGTCTTTGCCACTTACGTAACCCCTTACCGCTTTCTCAAACCGCCTGATGTCAAGATCGCCGGACTCATCGATCTCAAAACCCAGGAGAAGACCAACCTCGCCGTTGAGATCGTTGCGCCCGACGGCATGGACTTCGATTTCCTCGGGAAAGAAATTCGGGCCGAGGGGCTTGATGCCCGCCTGACCATCCGCGGGCCGCGGCTCGACATCGTCCCGAACAAACCGGTCCGCGTGTTCGGCGGACAGCTCCTGGGTCCCATTCGTTTGGACCTCTCCACCGAACCAGCCCACTTTCGCGCTGAACTCGACATTCAGGACTGGCAGTTCGATCGCGTCATCAAAACCTATTTCGGCGGCGAGGACGACCTGGGCGGCAAGCTGTCCGGTAATCTCACCGTCGAGGGAGTGCTTGATGTCATGGATTCCATCACGGGCGGTGGCCAGATCACGGTCCGCGACGGGGCACTTTATCAAATCCCAATTTATGGCGCGTTTTCCCAAGTGCTCAATGTTTTCATTCCCGGCCTCGGCTTCGCCAAGGCTTCCAATGCCAAAGCTGATTTCCGCTTTGATAAAGGCTTCATTCTGATTGATTCCGTTGACATCTACTCGCTCTCTGCGGTGATGATCGGGAGAGGCCGCTACAACTATATCACGGACGACGTTGATCTCGATATGCGTGTCAACGTGCGTGGTCCCATCGGCCTGGTCTTTTTCCCCGTCAGCAAGCTCTTCGAATATCATGGCTCCGGACCTCTCAACGACACCAAGTGGGAGGCAAAAATCTTTGAATAACTCAAACCACCATCGTCTTGGTGCCCATACCTCCATTGCCGGCGGGGTGGCCTGTGCCATCGAACGAACCCTCTCCATCGGTGCCAATGCCGCCCAAATCTTTGTCAAAAATAACAAACAATGGATGGCTCCTGATTTCACCCCGGGGGAGCCCGCTGCCTTTCGCCGGGAGACCGATCGCCATGGACTCTGGTTCTGTGGTCACACCGGGTATCTCATCAATCCCGGTGCTGCCAGTCCCGACACCCTGAGCAAATCCTTCGTTTCGCTCGTGGCCGAACTCAATCGGGCCGAACAGCTTGGTCTGCCTTTTCTTGTCCTGCATCCCGGGACCAACCCGGCTCCGAGCGAAGAGGAGGGGCTCGATGCCATCGCGGATTTCCTGAATCGGGCACTGGCTGAAAAACCCCGCGCCAAGGTGGGTATCGCCCTGGAGTGCACGGCTGGTCAGGGCCGTTCGCTTGGCCATCGTTTTGAACATATCGCCGGTCTGCTGGATCGCGTGAAGAAGCCCGCACGTTTCGGTGTTTGTTTCGATACCGCCCACGTCTTCGCCGCCGGCTACGATCTCTCTACCCCGGAAGGCTATCGCCGCACCTGGGCTGACTTCGACCGGCTTGTCGGGCTCGACCGGCTTTGGGTCATCCACTGCAACGATTCCAAAGCACCTCTCGGCAGCCGCAAAGACCGCCATGAACACCTCGGCCAGGGCTGTCTCGGCCCTGGCGCGTTTCAGCTTCTCATGCGGGATCAAAACCTGCTCGACATTCCCAAGATTCTCGAGACTCCGAAAGATGAAAACCTGGAGGACGACCGGATCAATCTCGGTCGCCTTCGTTCTTGGGCCGCTCCTGTCTAGGACAGATCGAGGATTCCAAGAGGCTGTATCCTTCAATCGCTTCTCTCATTGGCGTTACTGGGGTGCCGAACCGGCAACTTCCCGCTTCACATTTCTGTCACAATCGTTAACCAGTCTGAGGGATTTGTTTTGATGCGCCAAATTGCTGTCTTTGCCCTCATCACCAATCGAAAAGGAGAAATCCTTCTCGTGAAACAGCGGACGGGGAACCGGTTCTGGACTCTTCCTGGGGGCAAAGTCGGGCCCGGGGAAACAATCCTGTCCGCTTTGCGTCGGGAGGTGAAGGAAGAGACCGGCTTGACCATCCGGACCGGCGATCTCATCGCGGTGGTCAATCGTGAAGTCCGGCGCAGCGTCGCGATCATCTTCGCAGGCGAAGTCGTCCGGGGTAAACTCCGGGACTTCACCGCCTCCCGGGAAATTGCTGACGCCGCCTACGCCCCCCGGCATCCACTTCCCCGCGGACTTTCCTTTCAGGCCAAAGGCCTTCTCCAGGCACTCGGTGCCACCGGCACTCCCGGGGTTCGCTTTATCAATCTGAAGGGCAAGTGACTGGCTCCTTCCGGTCAGCACCCAGGATGCGTAACTGCACGGTGTCGACCAGCTTGTCGCCCACCGCTGTCAGGGTCACCACCACCACCCGCGCACCCGGAGCCAGCATCTTCCGCTCCAGTAGGACCGCTTCGGCATCCAGGATTGTTTGAGCCGGATCATCGCGGAGGTCCATCGTCACCGGGATGATTCCGTAGCGGAGGGCTAGCCGGTCGGCCAGACGCGGATGGGGCGTGAAGGCGAAAATCGGGCAGTGCCTCGGCCGCAATGCGGCGCAAATGCCCGGCATCATGCCCCGGTGCGAAAACACACAGATGCCGTTTGCCGGTAAATGGTTGGCCATGTGAACGGCTGAGGCCGCCACCTTGTCCCGTTCCCGGACCAGGTGCAGCGTCTTATGGAACTCAATGGTTCCGCTCCGCTCAATCCGGCGCGCCACCCGGTCCAACACCTCGACGCACTTCCGCGGGTACTTGCCCACGGTGGTTTCCCCGGAGAGCATGATCGCATCAGCCTCCTCAAACACCGCATTGGCCACATCGGTGATCTCGGCTCGGGTTGGTGACGGACTGGAAATCATGCTCTCCAGCATGTGCGTGGCCACGATAACCGGTTTGCCCGCCGTGACGCACTTCTTCACAATGCGACGCTGGATAATCGGCAACTCCTCGTAGGGGCATTCGATCCCCAGATCGCCGCGAGCCACCATGATTGCGTCGGAGGCATCAATGATCTCGTTGATGTTCCGCACCGCGCTTTGGTCTTCAATCTTTGCCACGATCAGCACATCTTCCCGCCCTTTCGATGCTAGGACCTGGCGCAAGAGCGAGATGTCGTTGGCCTGGCGCACGAACGAGAGTGCCACGATATCGACCCCGACCTCTGCCCCCACCTCCAGATCGGCCAAGTCCTTTTCCGTCAGGGCGGGCAGATTCACCTTCACGCCCGGAAGATTAATGTGACGCCGACTCCCCATCGTTCCCGGGGTCAGCACTTCACAAACCAGTTCCTTGTCCCTCTTCTCCCGGACGAGCATCTCGATCACCCCATTGTCCACCAGCACATGGTCGCCCACCTGAATGTCATTGATCAGATCGTCGTAGTTGGTATCGACCGAGAACTCCTCCTCCGACTTGTGACCCCGGACAGTGAAGGTGAAAATGTCCCCCGCTCTCAGGTCGAGTTTGGTCGGCAAGTCGCCCGTCCGGATTGCCGGACCTTGCGTATCCATCAGAATGGCAATATGCCGCCCTTTGTCCCGGGCGATCGACCGGATGCGCCCCACCACCGTCCGGACCCAGTCGTGGGCCGCATGCGACATATTGAGCCGGAAAACGTTCACCCCCGCGTCGATCAGACTTGCCAGGGCTGCCTCCGATTCCGTGGCGGGCCCCAGGGTCGCGATGATCTTGGTCTTTCTCATGCACGTGTCATGGCAGATTCCATGCCGACTCGCAACCGCCCGCTGGTGACAATTCCAAGGCCATGCCAGCCGGAAACTCGGCACGCGTACGCTGTCACGTACCGGTTGCTTCGGTCATCTTAAATAAAGGAGGGGGTGGTTCTGATCCGGCGGGGAGGGGGTGCGGGTTTTTCAAGTTCATTCCGTAAATCGCGCTTGGTCTTTTTTTACTCCCGGAGCTAGCCTCTCCGACTTGCCATGATTGCTCTCACTGGTGCCACCGGCTTTATTGGCCAGGCTTTTGGACGGTTTTTGGCCGGGCGGGCCATCCCGTTCACGCCCATTCCCAGTGCGGTTTTCCGGGACGCCGGTGCTGCTCGCCGCCTGCTGGGCGAGTGCGGTGCCCGTTTTTTGATCAATTGCGCCGGCTACACGGGCAAACCCAATGTGGACGCCTGCGAGCTTCATAAGGCCGAATGTTTGGAAGGGAACGCCGTTTTCCCCGGCCGCCTGGCTGGGATTTGCGGGGAGTTGGGCCTGCCCTGGGGGCACGTTTCCTCGGGCTGTATTTTCACCGGGGACAAGGGCCTTTCCGGACACGGCACTGATGCGGTGGGCCACCGGCTTGGCTTTACTGAACTGGACCCGCCCAACTTTTCCTTTCGGCAAAACAACTGCAGTTTTTACAGCGGAACCAAAGCCCTGGGCGAAGAGGCACTCGGCTATCGGGAGAACGGGCCGGTCGGGAATCGGCAATGGACGGCGCCGGATGGCGTTCCCTCCGTTTACATCTGGCGTCTGCGCATCCCATTCTCCGGGGTGGATTCACCCCGGAATTACCTTTCCAAACTCATGCGATACGAGCGGCTGCTCAACGCGCGCAATTCCATCTCCCAACTGGACGAGTTCGTGCGTGCCTGTTGGGAGTGCTACGAGAAGCAGGTGCCGTTCGGCATCTATAATGTGACCAATCCCGGCTCCATCACCACGCACGAGATCGTGGAGATCATCCTCGCCTCGGCGGTGGGGCGTCGGCTTCAGGCCCAGGGAAAAACGTTTGATTTTTTTGATGATGAGCACGAGTTCATGGAGAAAGCCGCCATCACCCCGCGTTCCAACTGTGTCCTTAATTCCTCGAAATTGGCATCGTTTGGCATCCGCCTTACGCCCGTGCGCGAGGCTGTTACCCATGCACTTGAGAATTGGAAATCCGCCGCATGAACCTCCTCGTCACCGGCGGCTGCGGCTTCATCGGCAGTAACTTTATCCGCCACCTGCTGATTGGGGAGGGCACGCGGCCAACCCTTTTGGTCAACCTCGACAAACTCACCTACGCCGGGAATCCGGCCAACCTTGTCGATCTGGCTTCCGACCCGCGCTACCACTTCGTGCGCGGGGACATCGGAGACGAGCCGCTCGTCGGGCGGCTCCTGCGTGAACACCGGATTGATGCGGTGATCCATTTTGCCGCCGAATCCCACGTCGACCGCTCCATTGATTCGCCCGAACCTTTCATCCAGACCAATGTCGTCGGCACGCTACGCCTGCTCAACGCCTTCCGCATTTACTGGCGTGATCAGCCTGCGGATCGACGCGATCGCCTCCGGTTCCTTCATATCTCCACCGATGAAGTCTACGGCACGCTGGCTCCGGGAGAACCGGCGTTCAGGGAGGACACGCCCTTCGCTCCGAACTCCCCCTACGCAGCCTCCAAGGCCGCCAGTGATCATCTCGTGCGCTCGTTCCACCACACCTATGGCCTTCCCGTCCTGACCACCAACTGCTCAAACAACTACGGCCCCTATCATTTTCCGGAAAAGCTCATCCCCCTGATGATCCTCAATGCCCTGGAAACCAAACCGCTCCCCGTTTACGGCGATGGTCTCCAGGTCCGGGATTGGCTCTATGTGGTGGACCACGCCCGGGCCATCGATCTCGTGCTTCACCGCGGGCGACTCGGCCAGACCTACAACGTCGGCGGACTTAACGAAATGCCTAACCTCGATCTAGTCCGGCAGCTTTGCGACCTCCTTGATCGCAAAGCTCCCCGGCCGGGCGGCGCCTCTTACCGCGACCTCATCACCCACGTCCCCGACCGCCCCGGTCACGACCGGCGCTACGCCATTGATTGCGCCAAAATCCGGAACGAACTCGGTTGGCAACCGCAGGAAACCTTCACCACCGGCCTGGAGAAAACCGTCGATTGGTTTCTGGCCAACCGCGCCTGGGCGGCGGACATCACAGAGAAGCGCTACCAGCGCGAGCGCCTGGGCTCGCCGACCAACCAGGAGTAGTTCCCCGCCCCACTCTTCCTCTCATGTCCACTCAACGCAAAGGCATCATCCTCGCGGGCGGCTCCGGCACCCGGCTCTACCCGCTAACGCTCGCGGTCAGCAAGCAACTCATGCCGGTTTACGACAAGCCGATGATCTATTACCCGCTCTCGGTCCTCATGCTGGCGGGTATTCGAGACATCCTTGTGATTTCGACTCCTGCGGATCTCCCGATGTTCCGGCGTCTGTTGGGTGATGGTGGCCAGTTCGGGCTCCGGCTGACCTACGCGGAGCAACCCCGTCCCGAGGGGCTCGCGCAGGCCTTCCACATTGGGGCTGACTTTCTAGCCGGTGCTCCGGCGGCTCTGGTCCTTGGCGACAATCTTTTCTATGGGGCCGAATTGCCCAAGCTCCTCCGCACGGCCGCAGCCCGCGAGGAGGGTGCCACCATCTTTGGCTACCGAGTGGCCCATCCGTCGGCCTATGGCGTGGTTGAGTTCGACCCAAGTGGACGCGCGGTTTCTCTGGAGGAAAAACCGACGATGCCGAAGTCTGACTTCGCCATTCCCGGCCTGTACTTCTACGATCGCTCTGTCGTGGAACGGGCGGCCGGGCTGAAACCCTCGGCCCGGGGCGAGCTGGAGATTACCGACCTTAACCGGACCTATCTGGCCGACGGGCAACTTCAGGTCGAGTTGATGGGCCGGGGCACCGCATGGCTGGATACCGGCACCCATGAATCCCTCCATGAAGCGGCCGAATTTGTGCGCGTGATTGAAAAACGCCAGGGCCTGATGATCGCGTGCCTGGAAGAAATCGCGCTCAAACGGGGCTGGATCAACGCCGAGACGCTCGGTGCACAAATTCGGCTGATGGGTAAATCGTCCTACGCCGATTACCTGAAAAAGCTGATCGGGTAGCCGTGCCTTGTCGCGGATCGCGGTTGCCTCTGGCCGGGCTCCCCCGGTAGCGTCTCGGCCATGCTCGAAGTGCTCCGCATCCGGAACCTCGCCGTCCTCGAAGACGTTGCCTGGGAGCCGGGTGCAGGGATGAACGCCGTTACCGGGGAAACGGGCGCGGGCAAATCCATTCTGATCGATGCGCTGCTTCTCTTATTGGGGGAACGGGCCGATAAAGGCGCGATCCGGGAGGGGGCCGATCAGGCGACGGTTGAGGCGGTTTTTACCTTCGGCCCGGATCGGGAGGTGGTGCTGACGGAACTCGGGCTGGAGCCGTCCGGGGAGGGGAAGCTTTTCCTGAAGCGAACCGTATCGCCTTCGGGCAGTCGTCAGTGGGTGAATGGCAGCCCGGCCACCTTGCAAGGCCTGCGACGGTTGGGAGAAGCGTTGATCGACTTCCACGGTCCGCATGATCATCAGTCCCTGCTCAAGCTCGACGCCCAGCGCGATGCGCTGGACGCCTTTGCCGGAGCGGGTGGCCTGCTGGAAGTCTATCGCCAAGCCTACCAAACATGGCGGAAAGCCGAAGCGGAGCTCGCAGAATTGAGCGAAAGCGGCTCGGGTGATTGGGCGGCGCGGATTGATTTTCTCAACTTTCAAATTGGCGAGATCGAGGCCGCGAATCTGCGTGTGGAAGAAGAGGACGAGGTCGAGCAAGCCTACCGGGCCGCGTCCGGAGCGCGCCGGATTCTTGAATTGGGTGCCGGGGTGAGGACGTTGCTCGACGAGGGTTCCGGAGATGTCCTGACCCAACTTTCCCAGGTCCAGCGTTCCCTGGCCGAATGGGCAAAACTTGATGCGCGGGCGGAAGAGTTGATGACGCTGAACGAGGGGATGATCGCGCAGGTCAAAGACTTGATCGCGGCGGTCGACGATCAGATGGATCAGGTGGAGCTGGACCAGGAACGGCTGGGAGAACTCGAAGCCCGGCTCAATCTTTTGCAGGACCTGAAACGGAAGTTCGGCCCCACTCTGGCCGCTGTCCTCAATAAACTCCACGAGATGCGGGACGAACGCGACCGGCTGGCGTCGCGCGAGGGACGGATTTCCGTCCTGGAACGTGAAGTGATTCAACTCCGGGCCGCCGCGGTGTCCGCCGGGAAAACCCTGTCCGAGGCGCGCCAGGCGGCCGCTCCGAAGCTGGGCAAAGTGATTGCGGCGGAGCTGCGTGAATTGGGATTCAAGAAAGCGGCGTTCGAGGTCCGGGTCGAGCGGCAGAATGAGCCCGGGCCGGACGGGCTTGACCGGGTCGAATTTTTCTTTGCGCCCAATCCGGGTGAACCGCCCAAATCGCTCCGGGCGATTGCGTCGAGCGGAGAGATGGCGCGGGTGATGCTCGCGGTGAAAACGGTTTTGGCGGCGGGGGATCGCGTACCGGTGCTGATATTTGATGAGGTTGATGCCAATGTTGGCGGCGAAACGGCGGTCGTGGTGGGGCGGAAACTCCGGGCACTGGCCGCAGGTCATCAGGTGTTTTGTATCACCCATTTGCCCCAGGTCGCGGCCGCCGCGCATCACCATGTCCGGGTCGAAAAAACCATTCGGGGCAACCGGACCTATGCTTCCGTCGAGCCAGCAGAAGGGGAGGGG
>CALFVM010000144.1 GCA_937928665.1 uncultured Candidatus Methylacidiphilales bacterium | reverse complement strand
GCGCGGAACCGAGTTCGGGATCAACCCGGCGCAGCCACTCCAGGTGCCCGCCCCCCCAGTTGCTGCGGAGATCGGTATGGGCGGTGCCGAGGAGTGCCTCGACTACCCGGGATTTCGGGTTGTTAGTTGCTTGGGTCGAGGCGAGCGAATCAATGTAAAGCTTAAGTCGGCGCAGGTCGAGCCGCGGTCCGCCATCCGGCGCGGTCAAGGGGGCGGAGGACCACGAGGTGTAGCGGGCGCGGTCGACCATCTCGGGCGGTTTTGGGTTCTGAAATTGGAGATAGTTAAAGAAGGTGGTTTCCGGGAAGAAGGCGTTAGGGTCAAGGATTTGAGCAAACACCTCGGGACGAATGGACAGGTTATCCGTGGTGGTCAGGGTGGATGAACCGGGTGGGATGAAGGGAAGCTGCTGCAGGGTTTCGAGGTTGGATCGGGGGGACGTGACAGTGAGGGCTCCGCCTGCGTCTTGGTAACGTGTCCGCCCGATCGCTTGGCGAACGTTGAGCTTACCGCTTTCGTCTTCGACAAAAAAACCAGCCCTAGCTCCGAACCGCGATGAGCCGTCGTCGATTTCGACAAGCCGGATGTCACGCCTGACGGTGGTTGGGCCGGAATGGATGCGCACCTGCGTCGTTGTGGTGCTGTCGTTGGAGAGCATGTGACGAGAGACCTCAGTCCCGGCGGTGCCGCCCAATTTGACGAGTTGAAGCTCCTCGTTGGTGTTTCCAAGCGTCCCGTGGACGGGAACAATGGCGAAATTGAAATCATTGTGGGGCTGCCAAACGCCCGCGGTGTCCTTGTAGCCACTGAGGGTGCCGAGGCCCATGAGAAGACCGGCCCGAGCAGCCTCATCCGCCCGGGCCTTGTTCATGTAACTTCGGGCGGTGAGCTGGTCGATGCGCATGCTTTGGAGGAAGGCAACGACCATGATGGTGAGGACGGCGACGACCAGGACGGTGCTGACCAGGGCAAACCCGTGGGTTCTTGCCCGGAGGCAGGCCAGGTTGACGGGCTGTGGGGGACGGGTGCGGCAGGTCATGGGGTCAGGGCGAGGCGGGCGCGGAAGGTTTGGGTGTTTTCTTCGATCAAACGCCGGAGCGGGGAGGTGCTGGGATTCCAACCCGCTTGGCTGTCGCCGAGTTTGGCAGCGGTGGCGTTGTTGACGACGGTGAGGGTGATTTCGACCAGTCGGGGGGTTTCGGTCAGTGCGCCGGGGTTGGCGGGTTGGAGACCTGACCCGTTTTCGGTGAAGGGGATGAGATCAAACTTGATGATGTTGCGGGCGAGGACCTCGTTCTCAGGTGAGACGGTGGAGCTGACCCTGGGAAAGAGGATGGTGAGGTCGGTGGGGGGTGAGCCAGCAGCCATAAAGCCGAGGAGATGGGCGACGGTGCCGTTTGTGGCGGTCGGTGCTCCGCTGGGGACGAAGTAGCGGACGAGGTTGTAGGAGAAATTGGCGGCTTCGTCGGAACCGGCGGCACTCCGCATCCAGGAGACGTAATAGCCGGCCGAGCAAAGATCGGAGGCATTGCCGGAGCCTTGGGCATTGAGTGGGAGGCGGGTGAGGAAGAAGAGGTTGGAACCAGTAGTGGGAGGGGCGAGTGCTCCGGAGAAGGGAATGGAGGCGGCGAGCTGGTTGTAAACCATGGGGGAATCATCGCTGATGAGCGAGCTGCGGAGGTCGCGCCGGATGATGAAGAGGGCGGCGCGGGCTTCCCGAAAGGCGTCAATTTTCCGTTCGCCGGCCTGCCAGGCTTTGGTGGATTGGTCAAAGACGGAGAAAAGAAAAAGGAGCATCAGACTTAAGATTGTGGTGGCAACGAGGAGCTCGAGAAGGGTGAATCCTTGCGCTGCCCCACGGGGGCTGAGACGACGTGGGCCCGACGCTGGCGGGTGTGGATCGGGCGGCTTCATCGCTTGCTCATCCAGGTGACGAAATCGTGGGTTTTGGCACCCCGGTTGAGGGCACCACGCGAGGAAGGGGCGATGATTTGGACGGTAACGCGGACGAGGTCGGAAAGGATAGGATCGGTGGAGGCTTGGTCCAAACGGATGGCGGCGAGGAAGAAGGCGTCGGTGTCGCCGAGGCCCTGGTTGAAGTCGGTCTCGGTGATTTTCGCGCGGGCAGCTCCGTCTTCCGCGTAGGCGACGAAGATCGGGCCCGGCAAGGTCGGTGCGGTCAGATCGAGAGTTTCCACATCGTCAACGGCATTAGGCCCGATGACCACGGCAGCCTCGTTGGGCGCACCTTCCCGGAGATCGGAAAGGATGTTTTGGGCGATGAGGGCGACGCGGGTTTCGACAACGGCATCCTGGGCCGTGCCAAGGGCGAGGGGGAACATGCCAAGGATGCCGATGAGGGCAAAGGACGTCAGACCCAAGGCGAGGACGACTTCAATGAGGCTGAACCCACCGGTGCTCCGGGGGCGTGGACCTGGTGCGCATGAAGTTGAACGGGGCATGGGCGGCAGAAATTAGGGACCGGTTCGGGTGAGGAAAATTTCGGCGCGGCCGGTGTATTTCCGAAGGTTGATGACATCGAAAAAGGCACGGTCAGGCCGGGTGAAGTTCGGCTTTCCGTTGTGGTCGAATCCTTCGTAGATCATCAGGCGGAGTTTCCCGGCCTCTGTTTCGATGAAACCGGACGGATTGAAGACCACCGTCGGCACGTCTGCGGAGGTCATGCCAGGCGGGAGCAGGTTTGAGGGCAAGGTGACGGTGGGTGCGCCGAGCAGGGTGTTATTCTCGTCGTTAACGAAGGAGACGCCCTGGGGCAGGGCGGTCCAGCGGGTCAGCGCAACGTACTCGACTCCGGCGGGGTCGTCGTCGAGGCGTTCGCGAAAGACCTTGAAGGCGCGGTAGCGGAATGGGTCGGGGAATCCGTCGCTGGCAAAGCCGACATGGACAGGGACGCCCTGGGACAGGGCGGCCACGCGGGCTTGTTCGAAGGTGCCCATCATGGTGTTAATGGCACCTTTGCGCCCGATCCGTGAGGTGAAGTTGGCGATGGAAGGCCCGACGAGGGCGAGCATGGCGGCCATGATGACGAGGACGCACATGACTTCTAACAAGGTAAACCCGGACCGTTTTGGCAGGTGCTGGCACGCCCGTGTATTCACAATGTCAAACATAGGGTTAGGAATGTAACCGCGCTGCGACAAGAATGTGACATCCTAGTGGCACTCAATTCAAAGTGATCAGACTTCGGGCCAGTTTTTTATTCCTCTTTCTGGCCGGGCTCAGTCCGGTGGTGGCCGGCGAATGGGTGCGGCTGGATGGGGTGCTGTTCGACCGGAAAAACTTTGCGGATGGGGACAGCTTTCACGCCAGGCACAGGGGTAAGGAATACATCTTCCGGCTCTACTGGGTCGATACGCCGGAGCCGAAGTCGATGGGACTGACCGAGCGGACGAACCAGCAGGCCCGTTATTTTCGGATTCGGAAAGGTGAGCTTTATCAGGTGGCCGATGCCGCCTCAGCCTATTCCGGGCAGGTCCTGCGCCAACCCTTTACGGTCTGGACCAAATGGACCGATGCCCGAGGGCGAAGCCAACAGGCGAGATTTTATGCCGTGGTGCGACTGGGCAATGGGGAGGACCTGGCCGAAGCCCTGGTGCGGCGAGGGTTGGCCCGGATATTCGGTCAGCAGTCCGACCATCCCGATGGACGGACTCACGCGCAAGTGGTTGAGCGGTTGCGAGAGTTGGAAGCCGAGGCAAAAAAGGAGAAGATCGGCGGGTGGGGTTTTGGTCGATAAGCGTGGGTTGTCTGAAACGGGGAGAAGGCAGGGGACCGGCGGAGAGCGGGGAACGCGCAGAGGATTCAGAAGGAGAGGGAACCGCTGGGGGGTGGGGAAGGCGGGTCGTCGGCAGGGGGGAAGGTGACGATACCGTCGCTCCAGAGGATCCCGTGGAGGGGGATGTCATGGGGGGCACGGGGAACGGCGGAGAATTCGGTCTGACGGAAGGCGATGCCAAGAGTGGTCGCGCGCCAGGCGGGATCGGCCAGGAGCCGGTCATAGAAGCCCCGACCGCGACCGAGTCGGCCGCCGGAGGGGTCGAAGGCGAGCCCTGGGATAAGGGCAAGGTCAATCGCGGAGGGGGGCAACCTCCGTGCGGGTTCGGGTTTTGGCTCAAGAATCCCGAAGGAGCCGGGAGCGAAATCCGCAAGGTCGGTGACGCGGTAGAGGGCGAGGGTATCGGCTTCTATTTTCGGGAAGGCCCAGATTTTGGCGGGCTCAAAGCCGTCGGCCCAGAGAGCGGTCAGGTCGGGCTCGTCGGGCAGGGGTTGAAAGACCAGGACGGTTTGGGCCTTCTGCCAAGCGGGGAGACGGCGGAGAGTCGAGGCGATGGCTGCGCCGGCCTGGACGCGGGCGTCGGGTGGGAGTTGGCGCAGGGCGGTGCGGGCGGCCTGGCGGAGAGAGGATTTCACGTCATCCATCGGGCTGGCCTTTCCACAGGCTTGACCGTAGCGTGACGGAGTGCGTCAGGAAAAGCACAAGGAAGGGAAGTGGACGGACCGGAATTTTGTGACCGAGGTGCTGTTGCCCTCGCTCTTTAGTCGGAGGGGCGGGACGCGGGCGGCGGCGGGCCCGATTTTTCCGAAGGTGGAGGGGGAGCAGTTTTGCGTGACCTGGATCGGGCACGCGTCGTTTCTGATTCGGACGGAGCGGGCGAATATCCTGGTGGATCCGAACTGGGCGAACTGGCTTTGGGTGATCCGGCGGCAGAAGCACGCGGGGCTGGAGTTGCACCACCTTCCGGCGATTGATTTGGTGCTGATTACTCATGCGCATTTTGATCACCTCAACCGCCGGAGTCTGCGGCGCGTGGCGTCGCGACAGCCAATCGTGGTCCCGCGGGGTGTGGGGGATCTGGTGCATGATCTCGGTTTCGAGCGGGTGCGGGAAATGGATTGGTGGGAGAGTTTTGCGTTCCGGGGACTGGAGATCACGTTCACGCCGGCCAAGCATTGGGGAGCCCGCAAGTTGCTGGATGCGCATCGGGGTTATGGCGGCTATGCAATCGCGCAGGGCGGGAGGAAGATTTATCACGGCGGGGATTCGGCGTATTTCGACGGATTTCAAACGATCGGAGAACGGCTGGCGCCGGATATCTCGATTTTGCCAATCGGGGCGTATGAAACGCCTTCGTTCCGGGATCATCACATCAGTCCGGAGCAGGCGATGCAGGCGTTTCGGGAACTGAAGTCGAAGGTGTTGGTCCCGATGCATTACGGGACCTACCGTCTGAGTTACGAGCGACCGCACGAGCCGCCGCAACGCTTGATGAAGGCGGCGGCGGCCAGCGGGGATTTGAGCCGGATCCGGTTTTTGGTGGAGGGGATGCCGACGGTGCTCTGAAAGGCTGGCCAGGGTTAGCTGGCCGGTTGATGGGGCAGGGCGGATTTGTGCAGGATGATTTGGGGTTGGCCCTGATCGTCGAAGCGGAAGACGAAGGTTTTATCGACGGTGACCTGGTCGCCCTTTTTGTTGGTGAGGGTGACGTTGCCCATGTAGAGGCCGATGTTGCCTTCGGTGAGGATGCCCGCCTTGGTGAAGGTGGCTCCGGTCCATTCTTTCAAAGCGAACCCGTCGTCGTTCGGGAAGGCAGGATTCCCGCCGACGAAGTAGGCGAGGGCACCTTCTTTGGTGTTGCGAAAGGTCTGATCGCCGAAGGTGAGGGTGGGCTTGAAGAGGACGCCGCCGTTGTCGTAGGCGTAGGCGGTGGAGAGGATTTGATCGGCAACGGCGTTGGCATCGCCGCCTTCCATGCCTGTTTTGCTGATGAGGAGGAGGGCATCGCACCAGCCCTGGACGGCGTTTGAAACCATTTCAGGGGTGGCCTTGGTGGTGGCGGAGGCCATGGGGACGATTGTGAGAGCGGTGAAGAGGAGCCAGGAACGAAACAGGAAACGCGATTTATTTTTCATGAGTGGAAAGGCTACATGGCGTGGTGTTTTCGTCAAGGAACAGACGACGTGTCATGTGCTAGAGCCGTGATGGCGTCGAGCATCCGGGTCGGGTCGATGGCATCGACCTGCCGGGAGCAGCCGAGGCCGTCGGGGTAAGTGAGGGAAAGGCGGCCGCCGAGGTGTTCCCGAAAACGGTCGAGGGCGGTCCGGATGACTGCGTCCGGGAGGTCGCTCAGCAAAGGGTGCGAAGTGGGTAGATCCAGCGTGGTCCAAGCCTGGCGGAGGTGATGAAGGCAATCGGGTTCCAGCCAACCGAGGTCTGTGGCGTAGGCGGAATCGACGGCCACGCCGATGGCGACGGCGCGACCGTGGGAGAGGGTGTAGTGGGTGCGGCGCTCGAGTTCATGGGCCAGCCAGTGGCCGAAATCAAGGGGCCGGGCATGCCCGATTTCGAAAGGGTCGCCGCCTTCTCGGATATGGTTGAGGTGGAGCTGGGCGGAGCGGTGGACGAGTTGGGCGATGGTGTCGGGATCGCTGGCGGCGAGGTCGTGGGTGTGGGCGCAGAGCCAGTGAAAGAAGTCGGCGTCACGGATGAGGGCGACTTTGAAGGCCTCGGTCATGCCTTCCCGGAGGATGTGGGTGGGGAGGGTGTCGAGGAAATCGGCATCGTTGAGGACGGCAAAGGGGGCGGCAAAGGTGCCGAGGCCGTTTTTGTGCCCGGCCCAGTTGATGGCGTTTTTGACGCCGACACCGGAATCGGCCTGGGCGAGGAGGGTGGTGGGGACCCGGATTAAACGGACGCCGCGGTGCCAGAGAGCGGCGGCGAGGCCAACGGCGTCGAGGAAGGCGCCGCCGCCCACGGCGACCAGGATGGAGTGTCGGCAAGCTCCGGCACCGGCCAGCCAGCGGGCCGTTTGTTCGACGAAGGGGAGTCCTTCCTTGCACGGTTCGCCCCCGGCAAAAACGAGGGGAGGCGGCGGTTCCGGGAATCCGGCCCGGGCGGCTTCGGTGAGGAAGGACTGGGGAAGATTCGGGTGATGGTGGAGGGCGGAAGAATCGGCGGCGAGGAGCAGGCGTTCGGAACCGGTGCGCGCAACCCGGCTCCAGAGTTGGTCCCAAGCCGGGCAATCTTTGGAGAAGAGCCCGCGCCCGAACCAGACGGGGAAAGAAAGCGGGACGGAGAGGGATTGTTCAAACCAGAGGGAAGCAGGCACGGGGCAGGGAGCGTAGTGGAAAGTGGGGGAAAGGAAAGGACTGGCAGAGGGAAAGGTGGGCCGGTGTGGTGGATGAGCAGGTTGGCGTGCGTTAGGGCGCGGCGGGGGCCCGTCTTTTGCCGCTGCGTCCGCCGCGTCGGCTGCCGGGCTGGTAGCGGGTGGGTTTGCCGGGTTGGGCGAGGGGTTCCATGCCGAGGGTGGCGCGGAGTTCACGGACTTGGTCGCGGAGGAGTGCGGCTTTTTCAAACTCGAGCCGTTCGGAGGCTTCGATCATTTCGCGCTCGAGTTCGCGCAGGGTTTCGGCAGCGTCGGGGTCGCGTCCGGCACTTTCCATCACGCGGGC
>CALFVM010000143.1 GCA_937928665.1 uncultured Candidatus Methylacidiphilales bacterium | reverse complement strand
CCGGCTGATGATGTCGGCAACGGTTTCGACTGAGTCTGGTGTGAGGGTTTTTCCGATGAGGAAGGCTTCGGCTTCCGGCACGGTGGCTGGGGTGGCGGCGACGCCGCCAAAGGCGATGCCCGCGCGGGTGATGGTGCCGGTGTCGTCCAGATCCAGGCAAAATCCGGCGGAGACAATGCTGATGTCCATTTCCCGCCGCTTAGAAACTTTGAAGGAGCGGGCGAGTCGTTGACCGGAGCCGGGGCGGGGGATGCGGACGAATTGGATAAGTTCGCCCGGTTGAAGGACGGTTTTGCGGTAGCCGGTGAAGAAATCGCGGAGGGCGATTTCACGCTGACCCTCGGGTCCGACAAGGCGGAGGGAGGCACCCAGCGAAAGGAGAACAGGAGCGGTGTCACCAATGGGGGAGGCGGTGGCGAGGTTGCCGCCGAAGGTGGCGCGGTTACGGATGGGGCGGGAGGCGAACCAGCGGCACATTTCGTGGAGGCTGGGGAAGGGTTCGCAAAGGAAAGGCATGGCATCGGTGAGGGTGACACCGCCGCCGATGAGGAGGGCGTCGGGGGTTTCGTGGATGTCGAGGAGTTCGGGGATGCGTTGCAAGCTGATGAAGGTGGAAAAGCGGCGGAAGGTCTTGGCGACGAGGACCCCGATTTCGGTGCCACCTGCAATCAAGGTGGCCTCGGGGAAGGTGCGGTGGAGTTCAAAGAAGGCGGCGAGGGAAGTGGGCTGGAAGAAGTGTTCGTGGCCGGAGCGAAGAGCTAAGTCTGTGTCGGGGGCCGGGGCGGTCTGCAGCCTCTGCCCGAAGGGGTCGGCAAGTTTTTGTTCGTGGGGGAGTGAGCCCCAGGCAAGACGGGCGGCGTCGCGGATGGGGCGGTAACCGGTGCAGCGGCAAAGGTTGCCATTGAGGGTGTCGTTCAGGTCATCGACGGTGGTGATGTCGTTGCGGTAATAGCCTTCGAAGAGGGAGGTGACAAAGCCGGGGGTGCAATAGCCGCACTGGGAGCCGTAGTTGTCGGCCATGGCGTGTTGGACGGAGTGGGGGCTGGCGGTGCCGATTCCCTCGACCGTCCAGATCTCACGACCGGCGAGAGTGGGGAGAAGGGCGATGCAACTGTTGATGCTGCGGTAGGCGAGGGTCCCGGAAGGCGACCGGTCGATGACCACCACGGTGCACGCGCCGCAATCGCCTTCGGCGCAGCCTTCCTTGGTTCCGGTCCAGTCGTGGGTGCGGAGCCAGTCGAGCAGGGTGGTGTTGGGGGAGACGTGCAGGGCCTCGACCGGACGTCCGTTAAGGGTGAAGGCGATACGGTCGGATGGGTCCATGATCGCGCTTGCCTGATTAGATGCCTGCCCCAACGCGATTGGCGGCCATCCCGGCCAAGGTGACGGGGAGAATTTCGTTGAGATTGTCGACCACTTCAAAGCCTCCGTGGGCCCGCCAGGGATCGAGCATTTGAATGAGTGGATCCCAGAAGCCCTGCCCGTCCTGGCGGTTGAAGACGACGACAGGTTTACCGCGCATGAGCGGACTGCCCTGGCTTTTGAAGATCATGAGGGCGAGCATTTCCTGAACCGTGCCGGCACCGCCGGGGAAGATGACGAAGGCGTCGGAGCGTTCGATCATGACTTCCATTCGGGTATAGATATCGGGCCGAAGCCAGAAGCTGGAGAGACCCTCGGGCAGGCCTTCCAACTCAATGATGTGGGGGACGTTGGAGCCGCCGGTCCAGCCTCCGGCCTCGACGGCACCACGAACGACTGCACCCATGATGCCGGAACTGCCCGCGCCGGAAACGCAGCCGAGGCGTTCTTCGGCGAGCATTTGGCCGAGGCGATAGCCGTCGGCGAGGTAGCTCTCGTCTTCGATCGAGGCGGAGCAAAAGACGCAGACGTTACCGCGGTGTCCGGCGGGGAGGTCGCCTTCGAAGGAGGGGCCGACGGCCGGGCCGGATTTTTCGCGATCGGCGTGGGGGAGGCCGTTCTGCCGGGCTTGGGCGAGGAGGGCGAGGACTTCGGTGGGCTCGTGAGCGGTGAGGAGGTAGTCCGGGACGTTTTGTTTGACGGTTCCCTTGCGATGGAGGTGATGGAGGAGGGAAAAGAGCGGATTCCAAGAGCCATCCGAATTGAGGAGGACGGTCGGTTTGCCGGTGAGGTTTTGGTCGAAGGTCTGGTAGCCGACGAAGATGGAGACGGCCTTGAACAGATCCTCGAGGGTCGCGCCTGGGGTGAAGACGAAGGCGTTGGATTCGGCGATTTTTTTTTCGATGTTGGCGAGGGAGATGCGCTGGTCGCCGTTGGAGTTGTAGATGTCCCAGCCTTCTTTGAACAAGTGATAGAGGAGGAGGGCGCGGACTTCGCGGTTGGGATCTTTTTCTCCTGAGACGGTTCCGGCAAGACGAACGATTGGCATAAGTTTTTCCGGGGCTTGGTGACGGTGCGAGACCGTAAGGCAGCAGCCCGGTGAAGCAAGAGCAAGTTCCACGCCGAAATGAAAGGGGAAGGGTGGCCGGGTCGTGCGCTGGAGTTGGGCACGGCAGGGGGGGCTCACACCAAGACGCCAAGGTGGGAAAGGGGGCAAGGCTTGGAAGGTTACGTCACGTGCGCGCGGCAAGTGGCCGAGAGGGCGGGAGGGGTTGGGCGTGCGGTGGTTATCGACCGCCTCAACAGGGTGGGTTGCCGGGGGTTGAAATTTCGGCTCACGCGGAGGTTCCCCGTCCCGAGGTGGGGGGGAAGAGGGGAGGAAGCGCGCGCGGGGGGCGGGTCAGGCTTTGGCGTTCCACTCGGTGTGGAAGGTGCCATCGCGGTCGGTGCGCTGGTAGGTGTGGGCACCAAAGAAGTCGCGCTGGGCCTGGATGAGGTTGGCCGATCCGCGGGCGGTGGTGTAGGCGTCGAAGTAGGCGAGGGAGGCACTCATGGCCGGGGTGGCGACACCGTTTTTGGCAGCGATCTGGATGACTTCGCGGAGGGAGCCGATGCGTTCGGCCATTTCTTTTTGGAAGCCGGGCGCCATGAGGAGGTTGGGGAGCTTGGGTTCGGCGCGGAAGGCGGCGGTGATTTTGTCGAGGAATTGGGCGCGGATGATGCAGCCGGCTTTCCAAATGCGGGCGATTTCGGGGAGGTTGAGTTCGTAGTTGAAGGCGGAATCGGCTTCGAGGATGAGGGACATGCCCTGCGCGTAGGAACAAATTTTGGAAAGGTAGAGGGCGGCGCGGACCTGTTGGATAAAGGCTTTGGGGTCGGCGGCGATGGTGGGCGTTGGGCGGCCGTAGGCTTTTTCGGCGGCGACACGCTCTTGTTTCCGTCCGGAAAGAAGGCGGGCATCGACGGCGGCGGTGATGGTGGGGATGGCGACGCCGAGGTCGAGGGCGGCCTGGGTGGTCCATTTGCCGGTGCCTTTTTGGCCGGCCTGGTCGAGGATGAGATCGACGAGATCGTGGCCGGTGCCCTGATCATCTTTGAAGTTGATGACTTTGGCGGTGATTTCGATGAGGAAGGAGGAGAGTTCGCCCTGGTTCCAGTCGGTGAAGATGTGGTGGAGTTGATCGTTGGAGAAGCCGCCGACGTGTTTGAGGAGGGCGTAGGATTCGGCGATGAGCTGCATGTCCCCGTATTCGATGCCGTTGTGGACCATTTTGACGAAGTGGCCGGCGGAACGGTTGCCGATGTAGGTCACGCAGGGACCGTCGTCGGTTTGGGCGGCGATTTTGGTGAGGATGGGCTTGAGGTCTTCGTAGGCCTGGCGGTCGCCACCGGGCATGAGGCTGGGGCCCCAGAGGGCACCTTCTTCGCCGCCGCTGACGCCCATGCCAAAGAATTTGAGGCCGGTCGGTTCCCAGGCTTTGGCGCGGCGTTCGGTGTCAGGGTAGTGGGAGTTGCCGCCGTCGATGACGATGTCGCCGGGTTCGAGGAGGGGTTTGAGTTCCTCCATGACGGCATCAACGGGAGCACCGGCTTTGACGAGGATGAGGATGCGCCGGGGCCGTTCAAGGGCGGCGACGAATTCCTGGAGGGTTTTAGCTCCGACGGCGTTTTTGCCGGCAGCACGGGTGGCGATGAACTTTTCGGTGACGGCGGTGGTGCGGTTATAGACGGCGATGGGGAAGCCGTTGCGTTCGATGTTGAGGGCGATGTTTTCGCCCATGACGGCGAGACCGATGACTCCGAAGGATTGTTTAGCCATAGCGGGTGGGATGTTGGGGAGCGAGTCGGGGGTTGCAACCGAAAAAGCGGACCGGGTTGGTGAGACGTTGTGCCGTTGGGTCGCGGCTGGCAACACGTCACGGAGCGGTCTGGAAGCGGAGGGCGGCAATGAGTTGATCAGGATTGGTTCCTTTGGGGATGGGGATGCGGACGGATTTTTCCTGGCCGGGTCGGAGGTGAAAGAAGTTGTCGTCAGGCTGGAGCAGGTGTCCGGAGGCGGTGGGGTGAACGAAAAGGGCGGGCGAGGAGCCGTTGCGGAGGTGGGCGAGGAGGGCCTGCCCATCGTGGACGAACTCCGGACGAAGCAGTGGGGTGGGGAGGTTGAGCTGAGCGGGTCGCCTAAAGAGGACAAGGTTCGAGGCGGGCGGGGCGTCAGGTTGATTGGGAATGAAGTCGAGCCACAGGAGGGTGTGAGCCGGGTCGTCGAGGTCAGGGGAGAGATCACCAATGCGGAAGGTGCCGAGGGAGGTGGCCTGGCTGGCGGGAAGGGCAGTGGCGGGAGCGGTATGACGGCCGACGACGGTTCCGTCCGGCAGCATGAGGGTAAGGGTGAAGGTGCCAGGTTGGGGGGTGGTGTGATCGTTGACGAGGAAGCAATCAACGGAGAGGGTGTCGGGGTTTTCGATGCCGACGATGAGAAGGGGGGCGAAAAAGTTGCGGGCGAGGTAGTGGGAGGCTTTCCAGTGGCCGAGGTGGTCGAGGGTGGCCCAGGTGGGGGCGGCCCAGCGATCGTTGAGCTGCCAATAAGTGGCACCGCCGCAGCGAGGGAAGCGAGTGCGCCAGGTTTCGATGCCGGTTTTAAGAGCGAGGCCCTGGGTGATCTGGGTGAGGGTGCAGAGGCGGGCAAAGTCGGTGGGATCGAGCGGGCCGAAGTATTCGGTGGTTTTTTCGAGGAATCGGGCGTTGCCGGGTTGACTGCGCTGGCGAGAGCCGAGCCAGGGGGAATCGATGGAGAGCGTTTCGTCAGCCGGAGCAGAGGCGCGGAGGGTGGCGGCGTCAGGAAGGGATTGGAAGCCGAACTCGCTCATGAAGCGGTGGTGATAGTTCCGGTAGTTTTCAAAAGGGGCGGGGCTGAACCAGATCTCCCAGATGTGGAGGTCACCGCTGCGGTCGGTGCCGGAATCGCGACCATCCTCGGGGGCGCCATGGGGGCTGCCGCGCACGTAGGGGGTGGCGGGGTCGGCAAGGGCGAGGGCCGAGGGGAGGATGCGTTCGAAGAGGTCGAGGTAGCTGGTCCAGGCCATGGTGCCGACGGGATTAAAGTTGGGGCCGGGGGCGAGCCATGCGGAGGCGGTGAAGCCTTGTTCGAGTTCGTTGTTGCCGCACCAGCAGGCGAGGCAGGCGTGGTGGCGGAGGCGGGTGGCGGCATCGACGGTTTCGTGCCAGACGGATTCGCGGAAGGCGGCGTCCCAGGTGGGGTAGGTGCCGCAACCGAACA
>CALFVM010000142.1 GCA_937928665.1 uncultured Candidatus Methylacidiphilales bacterium | reverse complement strand
CACCGACGCTGCGACCCGCACGGGACTCTGACGGTCATCTTTCCCGCGCCCCTCCTCGATCTTCAAACACAGACCGCAAGGGTTCTCCCCCCCAAACGTCCGGCTCAGCCCTTCTCCGAGCCCGAAGGTCTGGGTGTAACTCACCGCCATGCCCGCCCACGCCACCACCTGCAGCACCGCCCAATGCCCGCCACCTACCGCAAGCATCGCGGCCACAACCAGCGGAATCCCGAAACGACGCAGCACGATGAGGCGAATACGCGAGAACGGCTTGGAGGTCAAGGGCCGGTCATCGGCGGGCCTCAAGACCTTGGCATTAACTATTCATTGGCCTGACAACCCGATTCACGGACCTGATAATTTTTCCGCCAGCCAACTAGGCCTTGAGGTTAGCTAATCTAATTCCAAGCTGTTGCCATGATCGCTCTCTCAGACCCAGGCTATGGGCCAGCACCCCTCGCTTCAACTTCCACCGGCTCACCCTGGGACCAACACCCGTTCATCGTCATCTGGGAGGTCACCCGACGCTGCGCCCTCGCCTGCCGCCATTGCCGCGCCTCAGCTCATTCCCGACCCAACCCTTTCGAACTCTCCAACGCCGAAGGCAAGCTGCTGCTTCGCCAAATCGCCGATCTCGGTCCCAAAGTCGTCGTTCTCACCGGGGGCGACCCCTTCGCCCGGCCCGATCTCCTCGACCTGGTCCGCTGTGGCACCCAAGAACACGGCCTCCAAATTGCCCTCAGCCCAAGCGCAACACCCGAGTTTCTGTCAGCCCGCCTCGCGGAATACGTTGAAGCCGGTGTCCGACGAATCAGCTTCAGCCTCGATGGTGCCACCGAAGCCAGCCACGACGCCTTCCGCGGGGTTCCCGGCACCTGGCGCCGAACGCTGGCCGCCGTGACCAAAGCACGCGGCTCCGGGCTCGAAGTCCAAATCAACACAACCATCGGCACCTTCAACGCAGATGAGTTCAACGCCTTAGAAGATCTGATTGGGGAAATGAATCCCGCCATGTGGAACCTCTTCTTTCTGGTCCCCACCGGACGCGGCCGCCGCGAAACCACGCTCAGTGCCGAACACACCGAACGCATGCTCGAACGGCTGGCCGATCTCCAACAGGAGGCACCCTTCGAATTGAAAACAACCGAAGCACCCCAGTTCCGCCGGGTCGCTCTCCAGCGCTGGCGCGAAAGAGGAGGTCACCGCCGACCCTCCACCCTCGCTGTTGGCGACGGGCGCGGCTTTGTCTTCATTTCCCACCGGGGCGAAGTCTACCCCTCCGGCTTCCTGCCCGTGCCCTGCGGGAATATCCGGGAGAAACCCCTTGCAACCATCTACCGCAGGCACCACGTCTTCCGCCAACTGCGCGATCCCGACCAACTCAAAGGCAAATGCGGACGGTGCGAATTCCGCGCCATCTGCGGCGGCTCCCGCGCCCGCGCCTTCGCTGAATCCGGCGACTACCTCGCCCCCGAACCCACCTGCCCCTACCAGCCCAACGGAGGTCGTGCATGCTGAACGTCACTCGCCTCCTCTGCGGCCAGCCGCAACCCGCCGATGCCCTCCGCTACGGACACGGTGCCGGTGCCCCACGCCGTGCCTCCGCCCGCCGACCTGTCGTGGTCTGGAATATCACCCGCCGCTGCAACCTCAAATGCCTCCATTGCTACTCGAACTCCGACGCCCGGCATTATCCCGGCGAACTCACCCTGGCCGAGTGCCGCGAGGTCATCCGCGATCTCGCCTCCTTCCACGTCCCCGCTGTCCTCCTCTCCGGCGGCGAACCGACCATCCATCCGCACTTTTTCGACATCGCCGAAACCGCCGCCCAAGCCGGACTCAAACTCACCCTCTCCACCAACGGAACCCTCCTGACCCGTGAATCGGTTCGCCGACTCAAACAACTCGGTCTCGCCTACATCGGCATCTCCCTCGATGGCATCGGTCCCATCCACGACCACTTCCGAGGTCAGGACGGTGCCTTTGACCGGGCCGTCCGCGCCTTTCGGCTCTGTCGAGAAGAAGGCCAAAAGGTCGGCCTCCGCCTTACCCTCACCCGCCACAACGCCCGCGAACTCGACGCCATCTTCGACTTCATCGAACGCGAGGACATCCCCCGCGTCTGCTTCTACCACCTCGTCTACAGCGGCCGGGGTCACAATGTCGAAGAACTCTCTCCCCAGGAGGCCCGGACCGCTCTCGACAAAATCTTCGACCGTACCCTCCGCTGGGCCGCCGAAGGCAAATCCCGCGAGGTCCTGACCGTGGATCAGCCCGCCGATGGCGCCTACCTCGCCTTGTTCCTCGACCGGACCGACCCGGGCCGCGCCGAAGAAGCCCGCCGCCTCCTTCGTTGGAACGGCGGTGGTGCCAACAGCTCCGGCGTCGCCATCGGCAACATCGACAGCCGCGGCCACGTCCACCCCGACCAATTCTGGCAGGACCACGACCTCGGCGATGTCCGACTCACCCCCTTCAGCCAAATCTGGACCGAATCGGAACACCCCATCCTCCTCGGCCTGCGCAACCGCCGCCCTCTCCTCGGCGGCCGCTGTGCCACCTGCCGGTTCCAAGACCTCTGCGGGGGCGGCTTCCGCGTCCGCGCCCTCCAACGCACCGGCGATCCCTGGGCCGAAGATCCCGGGTGCTACCTCTCCGACGCGGAAATCCAGACCAGGACCCCCTAACAAT
>CALFVM010000141.1 GCA_937928665.1 uncultured Candidatus Methylacidiphilales bacterium | reverse complement strand
GGAGGTGGGGATGTGCACAGGAGGATGGAGTGTGCCGGAGGAGTTGGTGCGGGAAGCAGTGGGGGTGATGGGAGAAGAGTGAAGGAGGGGATGTTGTGATGACTCGGACCGAGGCTTATCTGGCCCTGAACAGCGTGCGGTTGATCGGGCCGGTGCGGGTGCGGAAGTTGTTGGAGGTTTTTGAGTCGCCGGAAGCGATTCTGAATCAGTCGGCTCAGCGATTGGCGGGGGTGGAGGGGATTGGGCAGGCGGTGGCGGAGTCGATTCGGAATTGGGAGCGGGAGTGGGATCTGGGGGCTGAGTTGAAGCGGGTGGAGGAGTTGGGGTTGAAGGTGATTGACCAGGAGGATGAAGCGTATCCCAAAGCCTTGCGGGAGATTTATGATCCCCCGCTGGTTTTGTATGTGAAGGGGGAGATCCGGGCAGTGTCGCGTCCGGGAATTGCGATCGTGGGTTCGCGGCATACGAGCCACTACGGGCTGGAGACGGCGAAGAAGCTGGCGTACCAGTTGGGGTATGCGGGGTTGACGGTGAACAGCGGGTTGGCGCGGGGGATTGACACGGCGGCGCACCAGGGTGTGCTGGCGGCCAAGGGGAAAACGGCGGCGGTTTTTGGGTGTTCGCTGGACAAAGTGTATCCGCCGGAGAATGCGGCGTTGGCGGAGCGGATTGTGGAGGATGGCGGGGTGCTGTTATCGGAGTTTCCGCTGGGGACGCCGCCGGATCGGCAGACCTTTCCGATGCGGAACCGGATCGTGAGCGGGTTGAGCCGCGGGGTGCTGGTGATCGAAGCAGGAAAGGACAGCGGGGCACTGATTACGGCGCGGATGGCGCTGGAGCAGGGGCGGACGGTGTTTGCGGTGCCGGGCCGGATTGATCAGCCGTTTTCGAGGGGGTGCCATCAATTGATCAAGGAGGGGGCGAAGCTGGTGGAAGAGGTGGAAGATGTTTTGGGGGAGTTTGAGTTTTTGTTTCCGGAAGTGGCACGTCCGGCAGAGCGGCCGGCGGTGGAGCAGTTGTCGGATACGGAGCGGAAGGTGTTCGAAGTGCTTGGGGCGGAGGAACTTCATGTGGATACGATCATTCGAAAATGCGGATTGCCTTCGGGGGAGGTGCAATCTAGCCTCCTGCGTCTTGAAATGCGGAAGCTGGCCCGTCAACTGCCTGGGCGGGTCTATGTTCGGACGGATTGACAGAGGGTTAGACTAAAGGTTTCACCAGAGAACATATGGGCAAAACCCTGATTATTGCAGAGAAACCGAGTGTCGCGGCCGATTTGGCGCGGGTCTTGGGTAAGTTTAAGAAGGAGAAGGAGTTTTTTGAGAACGACGAGTACGTGATTTCGTCGGCGGTTGGGCATTTGCTGGAGCTAGGGTTACCGGGGAACGAGAAGATACCGTGGAAGTTTGAGGCACTTCCCCTGATTCCAGAGCGGTTTGAGCTGCATCCGGTGGCCAAGACGGAGAGTCGGTTAAAGGTGTTGAAACGGTTGATGGCCCGTAAGGATGTTACGGGTCTGATCAACGCGTGCGATGCCGGGCGGGAAGGGGAGTTGATTTTCAGGAATCTGATTGAGGCGACGGGGTGCACGAAGCCGATCCGGCGGCTCTGGCTGCAATCGATGACACCGGACGCGATCCGGGAGGGTTTCACTAAGCTGCGGGATGGGAGTGAGTTGCAGCCTTTGGCGGACGCGGCTAAGTCACGCTCGGAGAGCGATTGGCTGGTGGGGATTAACGGGACGCGGGCGATGACGGCCTTTAATTCGAGAGGCGGGGGTTTTAATTTGACGACGGTCGGACGGGTGCAAACGCCGACCTTGGCGGTTTTGGTGAATCGGGAGAAAGCCATTCGGGATTTTGTTCCGAAGGGGTATTTTGAAATCCATGGGGAGTTTGAAGTAGCGGCGGGAATGTACCCGGGGCGGTGGTTTGATCCCGATTTTAAGAAGGGGCAAAGCGAGGACGAGAAGGCCGAGCGGGTTTGGCGCGAGGATATTGCGGATCAGATTGTGGCGGATTGCTTGGGGAAAAGCGGGACGGTGACGGAGGAGAAAAAGCCGTCGAATCAGCTTTCACCGCTTCTTTATGATCTGACCTCGTTGCAGCGGGAGGCCAATGGGCGGTTTGGTCTGCCGGCGAAGCGAACGTTGCAGATTGCCCAGGCACTTTACGAGCGGCACAAGGCGATCACCTATCCCCGAACCGATTCACGTTATCTGCCGGAGGATTATC
Source organism: uncultured Candidatus Methylacidiphilales bacterium (assembly GCA_937928665.1). Taxonomy (GTDB): domain Bacteria; phylum Verrucomicrobiota; class Verrucomicrobiia; order Methylacidiphilales; family CALFVM01; genus CALFVM01. Next base: position 361 of record CALFVM010000141.1, on the reverse strand, counting down.
TGGGAACAGTGAAGAGCACGTTGGGCAAGCTGCGCCCGACCGTGCTGGGGCCGTTTGCGCAAAAGGCACTGGATCAAGGTTGGGTTCGTCCGAGCAAGCGGGTCTTTAATAATGCGAAGGTGTCGGACCATTTTGCCATCATTCCGACGACGACGGTTCCGGCGAATTTGGATGAGATGGAACGGAAGCTTTACGAGATGATCGCCCGTCGGTTCATTGCGATTTTTTACCCGGCGGCGGTTTATGAGGTCACGACGCGGATGACGCGAATCGCAGGGCATCACTTCAAAACGGAGGGCAAGATCTTGCGCGAACCCGGTTGGCGGGCGGTGTACGGGCAGGAAGCCGAGACCGAGCAGGA
>CALFVM010000140.1 GCA_937928665.1 uncultured Candidatus Methylacidiphilales bacterium | reverse complement strand
ATGGAAGGTAATCCATTTACCCTGATCAAGCCTGAGACGGAAGCCCCTCCCGACTTTGCCCGGAACCTTTCCATCCTTGGCATCATGCGGACCGGCGGCAAAACCACCGCGCTTCTTTTCGATTCGGAAACCCGTGCCCGCCTTACAGTCAGCGAAACACCCGACCCAAAAACAGGCATCTCTATTGAATCGGCCTCGTTGGCGGCCAAACATGAGGAGGTCACCATCCAACTGGCCAAAGGCTCGGAGCGCGGCACCGTCCGCTTCAACAAAGACGCCATGGCTCTGGCGGCCGGTGGCGGCCAGGCCTTTCCGGGTTCCCCGGTCGTCGCCCCAAGTGGTGGTCCCCGTCCGCCCAACGCCACGCCCGGTGGTCCGCAAAATATTCCACAACCCCGCATCATCCGGCGCCCCATCCGGCGGGTTGAACCGATTCCAGGCCAGTAACTTCTTGTGAAGCATTTCCTCCCCATCCTCGCCATCTTCCTTCTGGCACCCTTTGACCTTCGCGCCCAGGGCGATGGGGAGATGACTGACAGTATCCTCCTCCCCGTGGCGTCCGTCCAGGACGCCCTCAACTTCTACGAGCAGCTCACCGGAAAAATCCTCATCAAGGAAGCCAACTTGGAAGGTGCCATCAGTATCAACATACCCGGCCCCATCCCCAAGCTCGAAGCCGCCAAGCTCATCGAAGCCGCGCTTCTTCTCAATCGTGTCGCCATCATTCCCAACGACGAGCGCTCGGTCAAAGTCGTCAACGTCGGCTCCCGCAACCCCCGCAGCGAAGCCATCCCGTTTTTTGCCTCGCTCGATGATGTCCCGGCTCTCGACATGGTCGTCAGCTTGTTCATGCCCCTCCGCTTTCTCTCCCCGGAGGAAGCGGAACGTATTTTCCGCACCCAGGTCCAGTTCAACGAATATGGAACCGTCGTCCCGGTTCCGAATGCCAAGGCCGTGATTGTCACGGAAAACGCCAAAGTCGTTCGCGCCCTTGCCCGCGTCAAAGCTCTGGTGGACGTTCCGCCCGAGCCTCTGCTCCGCAAATTCGTCATTCTCGAACGTGCCGACGCGGAAAAAGTTTCCGAAATGATCAAACAAATGCTCGACGAACGTTCCGGACGAACGCCCCGATCCGCGTCTGCTCCCGCCGGAACTCCCGCCGCTCAGCCTTCGGCCCAGACCGAGGGCCTTCCGCCCGTGCCCGGCGCCGCCCCCGCCAGTGGCAACATCGAAGTTCCGGGCCAGGACTTCAGCGAAGTCCAACTCATCCCCGACACCCGCACCAACCGTATCCTGGTCGTCGCCACCAAACAAAACTTTGCCTCCCTTGCCGACCTCATCCGCGAATTCGACACCGCCTCCGCCATTTCCGCCCCCTTCGTCCACCGGCTCCGCTACGTCCTGGCGGATGAAATCCTGCCCGTCCTGCGCACGGTCCTCAGCGAGGACACCGGGGAAGCCGGGCGCGAGGGAGGAGCCGGAGCCGCTGCCCCGGCAGGTCAAACCCGGCCGGCAGCACCAACCCCTGGCGGGGCCAATGAACAGCTTGGTGCTGCCCAGGAGCGCAATCCGCCCCAGGCTATCATCGTGGGGCGCTCCCGCGTCATTGCCGATCCTCGGGCTGGAACCGTCATCGTCTTCGGCCCGCCCGAGGCTCTGGCCAAAGCAAAGGACGTCATCAATCGGCTCGACCAGCGACCGGAGCAAGTCTACCTCGCCACCGTCATCGGGGAAATGCAGATCACCAACAGCTTTGAGTGGACCATTGATCTTATTCAAAACTTTCAGCGCTCGGGCGATTTCGGCGGTGCTTCCAGCGTCCGAAACGGCTCTGACAATCTAACCGCCCTCATTGACCCGCGCACGTTGCGTAACGCTGCCAACTTCCCCCTCAACCCAGGCTTGTCTCTCTACGGCGCTTTTCGCGACACCCTCAATGCAACCGTGAAACTTCTTGATGGCACCGGCCGGTTCCGCGTCCTCAACAAACCTTCCGTCTTCGCCAAAAACAATCGCAAAGCCCTCATCGAGACGGGGGAACAGGTGGCCGTTCCGACCAGCAGCGTCAGCACCGTTTCTCCGGGCACCGATAACAACACAGCCATTACCTCCAACGTCGGTTTCCGTGATGTGGTCCTCCAGCTTGAAGTCATCCCCCAGATCAACGCCGATCGGGAAGTCACCCTCACCATCGCCCAGAAAAATGACACCCGTGGTGCCGACACCATTATCTCCGGCAACCGCGTCCCGAACATCAACACCCAGCGGCTTAATACCGAGGTAACCGTCCCCGACAAGACCACCATTCTCCTTGGCGGTCTCGTCCGTGAAGATTCACGGGTGACCACCTCCGGTGTTCCCTGGCTCAGTTCCATTCCTCTCCTCGGTTATCTGTTTAAAAGCGAGGCTCGCCAGCGGCGCATGAGCGAACTCATCGTCCTCATTCAACCCACCGTCGTTGCCAACCAGGAGGAAGAGCAGCGTTACAGTGAGGAAATTTTCAACCGCAGCGCCATCGGCCGTGATTCCGCAGCCTTTATGGAAGGTGAATCGCCGCTCCTGAGAAAAGAGAACAAAACCAACCGGGCACCCGCTACCCAGTCGGCTCCGACGGCTCAACCCTCACCGGAAGCCGTCAAGGTCAAACGCCCCGCCCGCATGTAGCCGGTATCGGCTTCCCGTTGACGGGAGCGTGCTCTTCAGAGCAACGGACTCAATAAACGGCAGACGTTCCGTCTCACCTGTTTCCATCCCGGCTGGCCCGCCCAGGCCGCCCGGGTCAGCTCGGTTGACCCCGCCAGATACCTCTCCTGCAAAGCCCGCAGACCGAGCGCATCTTTGCCATAAATAACCACGTTCACCTCGAAGTTCAGTGCGAAAGACCGGATGTCAAAATTGCTGCTGCCCACCAGCGTCAGGCACTGGTCGATCGTCAGGGTTTTGGCGTGGAGCAAGCCTTCCTCGAATAAATGGACCCGCACCCCCATCTCCAGTAGTTCCTCATAATAACTCTCCCCGGCCCATTGCACCAGACGACCGTCCGAGTGGCGGGGCACCACCACATCCACACGCGCTCCGCTCAACACCGCCACCTGCAACGCCTGCATCAGCGGTTCGTCCGGCACCAGGTATGGCGTGGTCAGAATGATCCGTTCCTCCGCTTCGTGGATCGCATCCACCACCACACGCTGAAAGTTTTCCGCCGCGTAGGTCGGCCCGCTGGGCAGCAGTTGCATCGGCATCGGACCGGCCTCAGCCGGAACCGGGAAAAGATCGTCCCCCTCCAGAACCTGACCGGTTTCAAAGCACCAGTCGGAGAGGAAGAGTGCCTGCATCTCCAGGATAATCGGGCCTTTCAACCGGCACATCACGTCCCGCCAGACTAAATCTTTATGTCCGTAATGCGGATCGACAATGTTCTGCGAACCCGCGTAGCCGATCCGGCCATCGAACACCGCCAGCTTCCGGTGATTCCGCAGATCAAACCGGGCTGCCCGCCGCCGGAACACCCCCACCGGCAACGCCTCCACCACCGCCACCCCTGCTTCCCGCAATCGGCGGGCGGCCCGTTTCATAAACTTGGCCGAACCAACTGAATCGACGATCAACCGGCAAGCCACCCCACGCCTGGCCGCCCGCCTGAGAGCCTCCTCCACCAGCCGACCGGCACCGTCATCGGCAAAAATATAAAACTCCAGATGCACATGCCGCTCCGCCGCATCAATATCGGCCACCAGCCGGGTGATCACCTCCGCTGAATCAGAAAACACCTCCCCACCGTTGCCGCCCACTACGGGCATGTCCCCGAGCCGCTCCGCCAGCCGCACCGTTTGGGCCAGCCTGCCGGTCAACGCAGGTGTCCATGGAGCGACCAGCGGCGTAAAGGTTTTTCGGACCCGGTCCAGCTGGTCGTCCAGTTGTTTAAACAACTCCACCCGGCGTTTCGGCAATTTATTGTGGCCGATCAACAGATACAGCGGCAGTCCGATCAGCGGATAAAAAAAGACAATGAGAAGCCAGGCCATGGCCGAAGTCGGCGGCCGTCGTCTCGTCACCGAGATCAGCACACCCACGCGGATCACCCACTCTAGGAACCACACCATCCATCCCCACCAGTCAACCGTCATGGACCGACTCCGGTTGTTGCCCGTTCGAGAGTAGTGCCGCAAACAAAAGCGTCCAGATCGGTGCCATAAACGCCACCGGCATATTCCATAAATTGATCGAAATCCATCCGGCCACCACCGTTCCGGCCACTGCCCAAAGTGCCGGTCGGCTTCCCCGTGCGCAGATCGCTGTCAGCCAGAGTGGGACAAACATCAGCGCGTCATAGTGCATCACATACGGCATCGCAAACACACCGTAAGCTGAGGCAATCCATAAATCTTCCACCCTTCGCTGCGCGGTGGGCACCCCCCGATGCCGCCAACCCAGCCAGCCCGCCCCGACCGCCCAAATCACGCCCGCTGCAACCGTGGCCACCCTTCCCGGCAATCCCGGAGCCACCGTTCCAATCAGGCCGCGCCACGTTTGGTTCAGGGTTTCCACCTGATTCTGTTGCCCCGTCTCCATGCCGACGAGGACCCCCATCCAGTCCGACATCAACGTCGTGCCGGCCACGGCGAAAGATAAGCAAACCCATACCACCGTTCCGGCCGCCCAACCTGCCGCCACGCGCCAATGACCCCACAGTCCCATCATCACGGCCAGAAACACGCCCCATTGTGGCTTGTAAAAAAGCGAGGCCAGCACCAGACCCGCCGCCATGTCCCGCCCCTGCTTCAACAGCAGCCCCGCGCCCACCACCACCACCAGCGTCACCGTATGATTTTGTCCCAGGATCAATCCGTAGTACGCTGCCGGAAACGTGATTGCCCACAACCACACCACCGGATCGGTCCAGCGCCAACCGACCAGGCAGCGCAGCCCAAGCAGAGCTGCCCCCCATGCCGCCAGAGACACACCCAGCCACACCGCACCGAACCTTGCGTAACCGCCTCCTGCCAGACTTCCGGCCACCCAGGCCACCGTGGGTGCATAGACGAAATTGAAGCCAGCCGTTCCTGGCGCGGCTTCGCCCGGCTTGCCTGCCCGCTGGAACTCGTCCAGCCACTGGCCTAAACGGCCTCCATGGTAAAGATCCTCCGGCCTTCCGTCCCGCCAAAACAGGCCCGCTCCGTAATGTTTCGCCAGATCCCCGAACCGGACATCCCTGCTGCTCCAATAGGCCTCCCCCGGCTCTCCCCAGAGCATCCATAAACTCCCCGCTTGAACCAGCAACACCGCCAGCCCCAAACCGGCCAGCCAGCGTCGTCCCCGTTCACACAAACTCATCCCCGTCATTCCACCACAACAAACCTCCCCGGGGAACAAGAGGCTGCACCAACTTGCCAACCCGATTGCCCACCATCAGCCGGACACCGAAGCCCGGACCATTGCCGAATCGGGCAACAGATCCGGAATTCCGCCCCGGATCGGATAAGCCACTTGGCCGTCCTCGGACACCAAGAATCCGTCTACGGCCACTTCCCGCTCCACGGAGGGAAACCCGGGCCACGGCACCCCGTCAACCACGTGCAGTGCGCCCCCCGTCCGTGGACAGCGCAATAACTCCAACAAACCCGGATCCATCCGATTCATCCTAAAAGGGTAGCCCGGTAGCCATCCCGGAGCCAACCCTTTCCCGCTCTTGCAGCCGACACGATTTTTCCTCGCCCTTCACCAAACGGCCGGGTAACCTTTTCCCCCGATCTGATTCAGGACAGGTGACAGAGTGGTCGATTGTGCACGCCTGGAAAGCGTGTG
>CALFVM010000139.1 GCA_937928665.1 uncultured Candidatus Methylacidiphilales bacterium | reverse complement strand
ATCAGGTTGTCGATCCCGCCGCGTGGGGGGGGCCAAGTCATGGCCCCATGTGAGCAGAATCACCTCGTAGCCTGTCGGGACGCTGAAAGAAAAGGAATAAGACGTCCAGACCCCCGAGTTGTTCGGCATGTTGATGGAGGTGTAGAGATTGGTCGCCGTGCCCCCATCAATACCTTGGTAATTCAGTCCCACCGTTTGACCGCTGGTCAAACTCCAAGCGGTGAAGAGATTGGTGCCGCAGGAATTCGTGGATTGCCACTCGAAATCCACGGTCCACGTGTCAGCCACCGTGGGTGCTGCCAGAGCGAGGCCCATGCCATCACCGTAAAGACCCACGCTCATCCAGCCTGAACCACCGACCCCTCCGGTGCTTTGCCAGGAGGCAGAGTTGTTAAGTTTGCCGTAGTAGGTGTCGGTCGTTTGCACACCTTCGGTGAACTTGACGGTGTTGCCGAGGACTGTCACGCCTGGGTCGGCGTTAAAATCATCGTTCCAGATCACAACTTGCGCGTGGGCCGTTTCAACCCAAACCAAGCTGGAGATGGCGAGCCCGAGGGAAAACCACGTCGAATTCATGCGGCAAAGATGCCGGTTCGGACCATTGGACGCGAGGCCGATTATCCTGTGGCCGTAAAGCGTGGCGCGGGTCACCCAGGCCGATTTGGCGCGGGAGCTGGGCGTGAGTCCGATGACGGTTTCGCTGGCCCTGCGGTGGCACCGCAGCATCTCTGCGGCCACACGCCAGCGGGTCATCGAACTGGCCGCTCAGCGTGGATTTCAAATCGATCCGCTCATGTCGGAGCTGGGCCGGATGCGTTGGAAACGGTCGCTCCCGGCATTCCACGGAACGATCGCCTTTCTGATTCCGCAGGCGGAGGCCGCCCGACACAGCAATTTCCATGAAGGCACTCTCGCGTTGGCACTGGAGGAACAGCTTAAACGCCTCCGTTATTCACTCAACATCTTTGGCCTGGATGAATATCCGGACCCGACCGCTTTGGAGCGTTTTGCGGGGACGTGGGATTCTGGGACTGATGCACACCCGGCTGCCGGGCAAAAGTTGGAAGGAACGGTTCCCGTGGGACCAATTTATTTCCGTATCCCTAAACTACGGCTACAGGCCGGCTCCCCAACACGCGGTGTTTTTGGAACGGTTCCCCAACTGGCTGGAGCTGTGGAACAAGCTGGCCGAACGGGGCTACCGGCGCCCGGCACTGATCGCTTTCGACGAACCCGATGCCGAGGACTATGCGCTCAATGAAGCCGGTCGGCTCTACGCCTCACGCTGCGTCTTGGGCACCGACCCGCTGGAAGCCTTCCGCTTGCCGACTCATGGAGCGTTCAGCAACCCCAAAATCGACCGCTGCCTGAGGGAGTGGAGCAGGCGGATTCAGCCCGATTGTCTGGTCGGATTTAATGAATTTGTGCTGGAATGGGCCTTGAAGCGAATGCCGCCGGGATGGAGCGGGGGAAGCTGCTGCTGGTGCCTGAGCGAGACGCCAGGACGATGGAGTGGTTTTATCGAACGAGTCAGCGAAACGGTGAGGGAAGCGGTCCAGTTGCTTCACAACCAACTGCTCGACGGAGCCGCCTGGGGGACCGGCCCCGCTTTGCGATTGATCATCCCTCGTCCCTGGCACGAGGGGGAACGTCTGCCACAAAAAGGACCTCGAAGGCAGCCTCGTGCCAGGAAGACCGTCAAGCGTGTGAGCCGGTGAGGTGGCCTTGATCCCTCCACGACAAGGTGCCTGTCTGTCAGGGCAGTCCGTCACCGTTGGGGGTTGGAAGTGGATTCGGCTGGTACGCGCGGGGTGAGGTCTGGCTCCCATGGAAAAATCGGCTCAGGCCTTGAGACGGTCTCAAGGCGATTTCTCACGAGATGGACATCGGGAAACGCATGAAGGAGACCGCACGTCATGGAAGCCGTTGAACCAGTCTCACCGTGTAAGCCAAAATTTCCCTCAAAGGCTTCCAACGCCTCCTTCTGGAAATCCCAACCGCAGCCGTTGAGACTTGCTCAAACCTTGGTCTTGAAATAGCCGATCGTTTTTTCCAGGCCTTCTTCCAAGCCTACCACCGGCTCCCATCCGAGGATCTGTTTGGCACGGGTAATGTCGGGCTTGCGCTGTTTGGGATCGTCCACGGGCAGCGGCTTTTCCATAATCGTGCTGGCGGAGCCGGTCAGGCGGATAATCCGTTCGGCAAATTCGCGGATGGTCAGCTCGGTCGGGTTCCCGATGTTCACCGGCAGGGTGTAGTCGGATTGGGAAAGGCGGTAGATTCCTTCAATCAGGTCCGACACGTAACAAAAGCTCCGCGTTTGGTGCCCATCGCCGAAGACTGTCAGGGGCTCACCGCGGAGTGCCTGACTGACGAAAGCGGGAACCACCCGGCCGTCTTTCAGCCTCATGCGCGGGCCGTAGGTGTTGAAAATCCGGACAATCCGGGTCTGGACACCGTGGCTCCGGTGATAGGCCATGGTCATGGCCTCGGCAAAGCGCTTGGCCTCGTCATAAACGCCCCGGGGGCCGATCGGATTGACGTTGCCCCAATAATCTTCGGTCTGTGGATGGACCAGCGGATCGCCATAACATTCACTGGTCGAAGCGAGGACAAAACGGGCACCCTTAGCCTTGGCCAAACCGAGGGCATTGTGGGTGCCGAGGCTGCCGACTTTGAGGGTTTGGATGGGCAGTTCCAGATAATCGATAGGGCTCGCGGGCGAGGCAAAATGAAACACGTAATCGATCCTCGGCCGGTCGATGAAAAGATGGTGGGTCACGTCATGGCTAAGAAACCGGAACTCCTTCACCCCGGTGAGGTGGGCGAGGTTGTCGGGGTTGCCGGTGATGAAGTTGTCGATCCCGATGACCTCGTGGCCGTGTCCGAGAAGTTTGTCCACCAAATGCGACCCGAGGAACCCGGCCGCGCCCGTTACGACAGAAATTGGCATCCCGGCATTCAACGCGGCGGCGGGCTTCTTCGCAAGCCGCATTCCGCCCTGGCATCAACGCCCGTTTCCGCCGGAGACCGAGGTGACGATACCTTCCCAAATGAGAGCTGAAATGGCGGCACCCAGACAGCCAACTAAAAAAAGGGTCCCGGCCGGGTCCAGCCACGGGAAGGGCTGGCGCAGAGCCAAGGCCGCCAGTGCCACTGTGCTGGCCGCAGGCGTCCAGGCGACCCACCGCCGTATCACCCGTTTGCGCACCAGCGGTTTGGGCACAAAACGGCGGGCGGCCAGAAAGAATCCCAACTGCACAAAGGTCAGGCCGGAAAGGATGGCCAGCACGGGCAGGGCTGTCCCGGTGGAGGTCGTGCCTTCGGCCAATTGGACGGTAGCGGCTCCGAACAGGTCCCAACCGGTCAATGCCAGCAACAGACCGAGGGCGAAAACCGCTGCCAGCGAGGCCCGCTCCCGCGAAAGCTTGCGACGCGGATCGTCGTCCTGTTCCATGGCGTCGGCGAACGCGACCAGATAGGCCGAGCGCGCTCCTGCGGCCAGTGCCAGCGTCGCATCGGCCAGCACAGCCAGACTGCCCTCCTGCCAACCCACCGCCAGCTTGAGCAGAGCCACCGCCGTACTCGCCAGCATGATGACAATCGATGACCGGTTGCGGTCGAACCAACCGACCTCGGCGGAAGACCCCGGCGGGGCTTGGGGAACGGGCTTCATGTGCCTGAATTCCCGGCAATGTAACGGGCGTTGGTTCCCATGGTCAACCGCCGTTCGCCCAGATTGTCACCAATCTTTAACACACCGATCATCGCCAACCCGCGTCCGCCCCCGTTAACGTCCCCACCTCCCGGCCCCTTGCTCCCCGGCCCAAACTTCGCCAATCTCCACCCTAACTTTGCATGAATGCTGCCGATCCCCTCACTGCCCCCGAACTTTATTCCAACCGCGACCTGAGCTGGCTCGAGTTCAATCAGCGGGTTCTTGAAGAGGCCCGCGACGCGCGCAACCCTCTCCTGGAGCGGGTCAAGTTCCTCGCCATCACCTGCTCCAACCTCGACGAGTTCTTTGAAATCCGCGTCGGCGGCATCAAGCAACAGATCGAAAACGCCTCCTCCGTGGCCGGTCCCGACGGGCTGCGCCCCCCGGAACTGTTCACCCGTATCCGGCAGCGGGTGGCCCGGTTCGTCCATGACCAGTATCAAACCTGGAACTCTGAACTCCTCCCCGAACTGGCCCAGCATCACATCCGTTTCCATCACATCTCCGATCTGAGCGATCAGGAACGGGTCTGGGCCCACAACTTTTTCCTCGACGAAGTTTTCCCCGTGCTCACCCCTCTGGCCATCGATCCTAGCCATCCCTTCCCCCAACTGCTCAACAAATCTCTCAACCTCATCGTCTCCCTCCAGCGCAGCCAGGCTGATTCGGAGCCTCGTTACGCCGTGGTTCAAGTCCCCCGGGTTCTGAACCGGCTCGTTTTCATCCCAGACCGGCCCGCCCGGCACTACGATATCATCCATCTGAGCCGTTTGATCGAAGCCTTTATCGGAGACCTCTTCCCCGGCATGACCGTCCACGGCGTTTATGCCTTCCGCGTGACCCGCAACAGTGATCTCTACATTGACGACGAAGAAGCCGAGAACCTTCTCCATTCCATCGAAGAAGAACTCAAAAAGCGCAACCGCGGCAACGCCGTGCGGATTGAAGTCGACGACGGCTGCCCCGCCAGCGTCAAAGAGTTCCTGCTCGAGAAGTTCGGCCTCACCGCCGACGACTGCTACGAGGCCGAGGGCACGATTAACCTCCTCCGCCTCCTCCCACTCACCTCGCTCGACACCGATCCGGTTCTCAAAGACAAACCCTTTTCCCCCGTGCCCACCCCGATGATTCCTCCGGAGGCCGATCTCTTCGAGTTGCTCCGTCGCCAAGATGTTCTCCTTCACCATCCCTACGAGACCTTCAGCACCGTGGTCGAACTCCTCCAAATCGCCGCGACCGATCCCCACGTGCTCGCCATCAAAATGACCCTCTACCGCACCAGCGGCGATTCTCCCGTGGTTAAAGCACTGATCGACGCCTCCAACCGCGGCAAACAAATCTCCGTTCTGGTCGAACTCCGTGCCCGCTTTGACGAAGAAAACAACATCGCCTGGGCCCGCCGTATGGAAGAAGCCGGCATCCACGTCGTCTATGGCCTGGTCGGCCTCAAAACCCATTGCAAGACCCTCCTCATCGTCCGGCGCGATGAAGATCAAATCCGGCACTACGCCCACCTCGGCACCGGGAACTATCACCCCCGCACGGCCCGGCTCTACACCGACCTCGGCCTCCTCACCACCCGACCCGAACTCACCAAAGAAGTCGCCATGCTCTTCAACATCCTAACGGGCATGGCGGATTACCCCGGCTTCCATCACCTCCTCGTCGCCCCCTTTGAATTGGCCGATGCCATCCTCCGCCTCATTCGGGCCGAGGCCGACAACGCCCGGCTCGGCCTCCCCGCCCGCATCTTTTTCAAGATGAATTCCCTGGTCGATCCCACGCTCATTCGTGAGCTTTACCTCGCCTCCCAGGCCGGGGTCCGGATCGACCTCTGCGTCCGCGGCATCTGCTGTCTGCGCCCCGGCATCCCCGGCATCTCCGACCGGATCGAAGTCCGCAGCATCGTCGGGCGTTTCCTCGAACACAGCCGCATCTACTACTTTGAAAACGCCGGCCACCCGAAAGTCTACCTGGGCAGTGCCGACCTCATGCCCCGCAACCTTTACAAGCGGGTTGAAGTCGTCTTCCCCATCGACGATCCCGCCCTGCGCTCCACGCTCATCGACTTTATCATCGACCTTCATCTCCGGGACAACGTCAAGGCCCGCCGCCTCCTTCCCGATGGCACCCACGAACGTCTCCCGCTCCCCGAGGGCGTCGAGTCGGTCGACAGCCAGGCGATCTTCATGCAAAAGGCCGGGGAATCATTTCATCCTCCCTCCGTCCGCGCCAAGCAAGCCGTTCTCCTTGCGAAAAAAAACGGGCACCCAACGTCACCCTTTCCCAACGAATCCGCCTAACCCCAGCGTCCGGCCCCTTTCGTCTTGGCTTCCGACCTGTGCCTTGTTAGACCAACGCTATGGCCAAAATCCATGTCAACCGTTCCGGGGAAACGTTAGGCCAATTCACTTCTGCCGAAGTTCTCGAAGGACTCCGCCTCGGAAGGTTTAAGCCAACCGACTTGGCCTGGATGAGTGGCGAGCCCGAATGGCGGCCGCTCTCCGAGTTTGCCTCCAAACTGCAGGCTGAAATCAGCAACACCACCCGTTCCGATGCACCGCCCCTGCCTGAGGGCATCGACCTCAGCCCGGCCTGGGAACGCCGCTCCCAAATCGGCCTGATCGCCGCCATCCTGGAAACCATTCAGGAAGTTCTCATGCAGCCGGGGCCCACTTTCACCCGGATGAAAACAGGGGGCGGACTCGGCTCCCCGCTCCTCTATTACATGATCCTCGGCTGCATCGGCACCGGGATTGGCGCGGTTTACCAGCTCGCCTTTAGTGCGCTCGACCCGAGCGGATTCGAGGACTTGCCCATTGAGGTCGGGACCCCCATCTTCTTCATCGTCGGGCTGGTCTCCCTTGTCTTCCTTGTCCCCTTGTTCGTCTTTATTGGTGCCTTTATCGGTGCCGGTTTCACCCATCTCATGCTCATGCTTGTCGGCGGCGCAAAGAAAGAGTTTGAGACCACCTTCCGCGTCCTTTGTTACGCCTACGGCACCTGTTCCCTCCTCCAGATTATTCCCATTTGCGGCTCCTTCATCTACGCCATTTACAGCATCGTCGTCACCGCCATCGGGCTGGCCAAAGCCCATGAGATCGAAACCTGGCGGGCCGCCCTCGCCATTCTCCTCCCCGTCATCCTCTGCTGCGGCCTGCTCATTGGCCTCGTTATTCTCGGGGCGGGCGCCGCCATCCTTCCTTCCCTCCAGTGACCGTCCGCCTGGCCCGGGTTTCTCCCCGGGAGATCGATCCGGAACTTCTCTGGGGCTCGGTCCTCGGCGTCTGCGGTGCCCTTGGATTCACCTGGCTCCGGCTCGGCCTTCCTCTGCCGGGCTGCATCTTTCGCGGCCTTACCGGCTTTCCCTGCCTAACCTGCGGCGGCACCCGGGCTGCCCGCGCCCTGGCCGTTGGCGATCTTCCGACCGCCTTTCTCATCAACCCCCTCGTTGCCCTTGCGGCTGTCGGCCTCATCATCTACGTCCTCTATGCCCTCACCGCCGTCCTCTTCCGCACCCGCCGGATCCGCCTCGACCTGACCCATCCCGCCGAAGCCAACCGCATTCGGTGGACTCTCCTCACCGCAGCTCTGCTGAACTGGATTTACGTCGCCACGCTTTGAGAGCCTTTCGGTGCCAGCCGGAGGAGGGTATCCCGCAACAGCTGCCGCTCGGAGGCTGAGCCGGTTTGGAAAGCGAGGACTTCGTCGGGTAAGGCCACCCGACCGGTTTCTCCGAAAATGGAGTGAGGGCCGGGAATCGACTCTGCTATGGCTTCCGCATCCCCCGGAGTGAGAACTTCCGCCGCTTTAAGAAAGACCCGGAAACCTGCCGTGGCCGCTTTCCCCAAGTCAGCCCGGTCACAGAACTCCGGGTGACGAAAGGCGAGCAGACCCGCTTCGGCAACCGGGGCAGGTTCGGCCCGGGCCGCCGCCACGACAGCCGCTTCCCAACCCTCCCACCGTCCATCCACCGGAACGGCCGGGAAGCTATCGAACGAAGCGGCCGATCCCGCAACAGGTGGAACCGGGCGGAGCCAGGGTGCCGGTGCACCAACGAAGCGTTCGGCCTCCTCCACCCAACCTGCCAAGATTCCGCCCGGATCGTGGCAAGGTCCATCCGGATAAAGGGCGGAGGCCGTGGCGGTGATCAGACGGTCAAAGAAAAAGAGCCGGTGGAGAAACGTCGCCCCAGGGTCCGCTCCGGCCACCCCGGCCCAGGCGTTGCAGGTGAAGCATTCCCGCTTGGCGTTGAACCAAACCGGACCGCCGGAGGTGCGCACCATCAGCGTGTAATGGGCCGGTGAACCGAAAAAGGCGAAGTCGTCCCGGCCGCACACCCCGGTGGCCAGCGCGAGCGATGCGGCCAAGACGCATTCGTCCAAACAGCAGGTAACGCCGAGGACCCGGCGATCTGCTTCGGGCAGGAGGGACGGGAGGGCAGCGATCGTGTCGACCGTCGGATAGACGTAGAGGGGAAACTGCCCGTGCTGGAGGGATGGTAAAAAAGAGAACGTCCAGAAAGCCGGGTCGGTGATGTTGCGGAGACTTTCCACGATCATCCGCATGGCGTAGTCGCTGGCCTCCCGTTCATCCTGATCAACAATTCGCTCCCGCTCCTGTAACCCCCAGATGCGTCCGAATTCAGTCCCGGTGGGATGAAAGAACCGTTTGTTGAGAAAGCGGTGGAGCAGGCGCAGGCGTCCAGCGGAATCCGCCCCGGCCCAGGCTGGATCGGTCCGGATCGTATCGGCCCAGGCCCACAAACGGGGCGTCATCAGGTTGGCCAGCACCAGCCCCGGAATGAATTCCGGATGGAGCGTCGCATTGAACAAAGTCGGTCGGATGGCCCGGACGCGAAAGGCGGCTCGCTCCACGGGACTCATCGGCGGGCCACTCCCCAGGCAACGGCGACGGATGCACTCATCAGTGCGGCGGTGGGCAGCCAAAAGGCCGGTTCAAACAGGTGAGTCCCCTTGCCCAACATCGCTGGGCCGTTTTGCGGGACGTGGACAGCGATTCCGCACGCGATCACCCCGGTGACCGAGCCCAAATTGATCCCGATCGGGATCAGGGTCGAACCCCGGGGCCGGTCGGCTTCGTCCAAGCTGGCGACGACCCCATCATTGACCGCCGGGAGTGCCAGCCCAATGCCAAAGCCGACAGCGGCACAGGCCAGGGCGACCACGGGTGCCCCGACTGAAACTGCCGCCAGACAGCCGGTGCCCGCTCCTGCCAGGATGAACCCGGGGAAAGTTTGCAACCCGGGAGCGATCCGGGGCACCACTTTGGCCTGGACCAGGGAGGCGACCGCATAGGCTCCGGTCAAAGCCAAAAGGAACATGCCAGCTTGGGCCGCGGAAAGCCCAAGGCGTTGTTGAAGATAAAAGGGAAGGAGAAACGTCGTCCCGGCCAAGGCTGTAATCCCGGCGAACAAGCTCAACCAGGCCCGCCACAACGCACAGTTGGCCCAGACCTGACGTGGAAACATCGGGCGTGGGCCAGACCGTTCCTGCCACCCAAAAAAAATCAAGGCGGCAATCCCAAATCCCATGGCCGCCAAGGTGATCGGGGCGTTCAACCCGACCACATCCGCCAGCGTTGCTCCCGTCCCCAGACTGGCCGTGCCCAGCCCGAACGCCACAATGCCTGCCCCGCCCGGACCCGGTGCCCGCGAGGTTCCGGGTGCCTGGGGAACGCGGGTAAACACGATCTGAGCCAGGACCGTCAGCACAGCCAGAGCTACAAAGAGCATTCGCCACGAGAGCACTTCAGCCACCCACCCGCCAATCGGCGCGCCCAGGATCATCCCAAGGCCGGACCCCGCCGCCAACCAGCCGAGAATCGCGCGGCGTTCCGTCTCGGGTGCCATCGTTCCGATCATCGAATACGCGGTGGCCGCCAGCATGCCCCCGCCCAATCCCTGCATAGCCCGCCCGCTGATGAGGAGAGCCGGGCCAGGCGCAGCGGCACCCAACAGAGCACCGAGCGCAAGACAAGCCAGAGCAATCATGAACAAAATGCGGTAACTCGCCCGGCCCGCCATCGCTCCGGCACTGACCAGCCCGCCCGTGGCGGCGACCAGGTAGGCAGCGGGAATCCAGGCGGCGGTGGACGGAGTAAGTCCCAGATCCCGGCTGATGTCGGGCAGGGCGGCAATCACCCCATAAGCTTCAAACTGATAAAGCGTGGCGGCCGCGGCCCCGATGGCGGCAAGTTGCGCGGCAAGTTTCATGCGGAGACCGGCGAGTTAACCGTAAAGAGCGGCCAAGGGGCGAAGCCATTTTTCAACTCCTTGAAAACGATTCGGTGAGGCCCAAACACAGAGGAGACCGAAGCAGGCCCACGAAAAAAGAGGCAGGCAAAACCTGCGTGGACCGTCATCCACGGGCGAACGATGGATCTCACACCATGCCGATCAGTTTTCGTCCGGTCCAGTAGGCAATCAGGAGCAGACCAAGCGTGAGGATCCAGGCCGGGTGGCTCCAGAGGCGGAGCCGTTGCCGGACCGGTTCGGGCTCAGGCAGAACGGAAATCCGTTCGAACGCCTCCCGGGCTTGGGACACGGGAAAGAAAGCACCACCGGTCACTGAGGCGATCTCCCGCAGCGCGGCGAAGTTGGCCGGTTGCCCGACCCGTTCCCGCTCGGTTTCCAGAATGGGGATTTCTGTCTCCACTTTGGCACCGTTAGACGCTTCGATCGTCAAGCGGAGCGGTCCCGGTCCCGTGACCTGAACTTTACCGACGAACAGGCCCCAGCCGTCTTCCTGCGGGTCCAGCTTGAACTGTTCGACCTGCCCATCGCCCCGTGCGGCCCGGCCGGCCACGGTGCCCTGACGAATCGGGAAACCGGATTCGTCCGAGACGACGACCTGGAGGAAAATCGTTTCGCCGACCGCCGGGCGTTCTGGGGCGTAACTCAGGCGAATCCCTTTGTCCGCCGCTAGATAGCGTCGGTGAGCCATCCAGCGCACCACCTGGCTCCAAAACCGGTAATGATGGAGATCTTCCACCCCGCGCCGCCAGCGCCAGGCCGATTCCAACCCCATGAACAGCACCTTACCATTACCCGCGTTCGACGCGACCAGCAACGGCAGACGGCCCCATTCGTTCCGTTGCGTGGCGTGGGTGGCCAACACCTCACTACCCGGCTTGTTCCTCACAACCGGAGCGCACCAGGAAAACCCCGGCAACGCCCGCCAGATCCTTTGATTCTCCTCCTCGTCCTTTCCCAGAAAGGTCAGGAAATGGCCCGCGCCCCGTTGGGCCAAGGCCAGCCGTTGTTCGACCGGAAAAGAAAACCCCCGCGTCTGGGCCGGATCGAGCAGGACCGGCAGCAACTCGCCTAACGGGGTTCCCTCCAGCGTAGCGATCCGGCCCCGACGCCCAGGCAGGAAGACCAACCCGCTGCCCTGTTGCCGAACCAGGCCGACCAACGCCTCAGCGTCATTGACTGAGAGTTCGTTGCCGCCCACGCCGACATCGCCCAGAAAGACCACATCGTAAACGGCCAGCTCATTTGCCCCCGCGGGAAAGCGTGGGAGGTAGCCCGGCCCTTGGGCTGCTCCCAACTCCGGGTGGAGCAACACGCATTCAACCTTGACCCCCGGATCCCGCAGCAGAGCGTTGCGCAAAAACCGGAACTCCCACCGTGGCCGGGAATCGACCACCAGGACATTCAGCGTTTCGGCCCGGACCGAGATGGGCACTTCGACCCGGTTGTTGGCCTGGACAAACTCCTCCGGTTGCACCGGCACCTCGATCTCCAGGACGTACTCTCCTGTCTTCTGCGGCGTCCACAGCAGGGCATCTTCCAACCACGCCCCCTGCGCCAGTGCCACCCGTTTGGTGGCTTCCTCCCGCCGCCCGACCTTCAAACTCACCGCCGTGTCCAGCCGCCGTCCGAGATGATTGCGGACGGCAAACGGAATGGCGATTTGTTCTCCCACCAGACCGTAAGCCGGCGGTGCCACCAGCTCCAGAGCCACATCCGGCAAGTGCCGGTCGCTCCCCGTTCCCACGGTCACCACCGGCACACCCCGCTGCCGCAAACGCGTCGCCGCCGCGCCCGGCGGGTTGCCCGTATTCCAATCTCCGTCACTCAGCAGAATCGCCGCACGGACATTCCCGCGCCGGTTGGCCACCCGGTCGAGCGCCTCGCCCAAATCAGTTCCCGCCACCCCATCCCCGCCGATGACTTCCTCCACCACCGTCCCCTGCCGTCGAACCATCTCCAGCAGTTCCGGATCTTCCAGCACCCGCTCAACTGCGACAGTTCGGGAGACCGCTCCGGAAGACGAAGGGACATCGACTGTCTCCATGCTGCCCGTCCGATCTATCAGAAGAACAACCTCAGGAGGCTCAAGCCGGACCGCCGAGCGGATAAGCTCCGGCTGAAGAAACGTCAGAGCCAGCATCGCCACCGCCATGATCCGGAGTGCTTCCAATGCCAGCACACTCCGTTTCCGTCCCAGTCGATCCCATTGCCGGTAGCCGACCCCGACCGCCCCCGTGACCAGCGCGATGGCCAAAGCCCACTGCCACCAAGCAGCCACCCAACCCAGCGTCATGCCGCCACCTCCGGCTCCCGCCGAGTGACCGTTGCACCCTGCGACATGGCACGAGGGGCACCCGTTGATCCCGGCAGGGTCAGGGCGGCTTCCCCGGCCAGTGCCAGTGCTGCCAAGGCCACGAACCAACGCCACAGCTCCACTTCTCTCGCTCCGCTGCGGTCGGCGGCAGATTCGTCCCAGCCCAACCGGACCGGTGCCAACAACTCGGCCACATCCGCCGCTGTCATCCGGTCGGCATCATTTTCTTCATCCGGACGATTAAACGCCGCCAACCGCTCCCCGCTCTGCCACACTCCCGCCCGCAGCCCGGGCACTTCCGAACTGCCCGCGCCCGCCACTGCTTCCCAAGTCCCGCCCGCTAACGCTCCGGTTGCCTCACCACAGCGGAACATCCCGGCCTCGCCCGCCCGCGCCGCACCTGCGTCCATCAGACGTTGAACCATCGGCACCAACACAGTTCCCTCCCCCAGGTTGGACCAGGCACGGGCGGGGATCGTTCCACACCACCAGACCTGGCCCCGGCCAACCGTTGTCCGACCCAGCCAAACGGTGCCATCGTCCAGCCAGGCCGCCGCATCCACGGCCCCTTCAATCGGACGCCAGCGCAGCAACTCAATCCGGTCCACTGGCAGGCGCAGTCCGCCCGAAGTATTCGCCAACGGACCTTCCCCCTCCACCCAACGGGCCACGCCCAACGGCTCTCCGGCCGTCCGAGCCAGATCGCCCCATTGAACCCCCAGCCAACTGCCTCCCGCTTCTTCTCCGGGCAGGAGCAGCACCGTGCCTCCTTCCCTGGCAAACCCCTCCAGTTCCTTCGCCACCGCGCCCTCCGGCATGGCACCCTGCCAGACCACCATTGCCTGCCCCACCAAGCCGGCGGCAGGCCAACCGCCAGGGCCGAAAACCTTGGCCGTCCGGGAAAGTTTGTCGGGGGCGGGCGCCATGGCCAGGCCGAGCAATCGCCCGACCGATGCCTCCTCAGCCCGGACCAGGCCCGATACCGGACGCACCGGCCCGTACACGAAAAAGACCGCATTATCTTCTGAATTAGCATCGTTGGGCAGCCGGACCTCGCCCCAGCCTGTTCCGCCTTTCCCTTCCAAGGGCACCGTCCAGCGGTGGACCGATTCCCGGCCAACCAACTCCCACATCTCTTCGGTCAACGCCCCATTCAGCCCCAGGGTCACCGGGACCGGTTCCGCGCTCTCCTCCTCCCGGACCACCGACACGGCCACATTCAGATCACTCCCCTGGCCCCGTTCCCGGCGGTGGACCTCCAGCAATCGGAGTGCCCGGTTGCCGTCCCTGCCGGCCGGTTGGGTCAGAAGCCGGAGTCCCAACCCCCCAGGGACATCCTGGATCATCCCCGCCAACGCCGCCCAGTTGCCGGTGTCCGGCCGAATGTTGGACCGTTGCAAATCGGTTAACAGCCACACCTCCGTCGCCCCGGGCCGCTGTTCCTCTATCCAACTCACCGCCGCCCGGAGCAGCGTCGGCACATCGGCCCCTGTCCCGGTCGGACCGCGGGCCGCGAGGTCGCCCAGATAAGACCCATCCGCCACATCGACCGGCGCCCGGGCCCCGGCGCTGTCCAGAACCGCCAGCCGCGCCCGCCTGCCCTCTCCGCCCAGCCGATCTCGTGCAGCGGAGAGAAGGGCTTCCCGCAACGACCGGTCCTGGCCCGGCACCAACCGCTCCATCGAGGCCGACCGATCCGCCACCACCACAATCAATTCCGGGCCGCCCCCGCCA
>CALFVM010000138.1 GCA_937928665.1 uncultured Candidatus Methylacidiphilales bacterium | reverse complement strand
GTTCTCCAGCAGGTCATGCCGGTTGCGCGGTCGGGAAAAGTCGATGGCCAGGATGTCGCCGACGTCGGCTTCAGGCCCGTTGGTCATCATGACGACCCGGTCGGAAAGATAGACCGCTTCATCGACATCGTGGGTCACCATAAGCGTGGTGATTTTGAAGCGATTCCAAACGTCGAGCAGGACTTGTTGCAGCTCGTATTTGGTTAGTTTGTCGAGCATGCCGAAAGGTTCGTCGAGCAGGAGCATTTTGGGGGACAAGGCAAAGGCGCGAGCGATGCCGACCCGCTGGCGCATGCCCTGGGAAAGTTCAGCGGGACGTTGGTGCATGGCATCGGCCAAGCCGACCACGGAAAGATAATATTCCACGATCTGACGGCGCTCGGCCCTGGAGGCGGTGAAGAAGACCTGGTCCACGCCAAGCATAACATTTTGGAAAGCGGTCATCCAGGGGAGGAGACAAGGAGATTGGAAAGCCACGCCACGGTCAGGACCAGGGCCGTCCATCTCCCGTCCGTGGAGGAAAATGCCTCCGGCGGACACGGAAGTCAGTCCGGCCACCATGGAGAGAACGGTGGATTTACCACAGCCGGAGTGACCAATCAGGCAGACGAACTCCCCAGGAGCGATGTCGAGGTCGAAATCTTTGACCACGGTCGAGGGACCAGACGGGCCACGATAAACTTTACTCAGACGCGAAAGCTGGAGGGCTGGACGGTTCATCGGATGATTTCCACAGGTTCCTGGTGAATCTCGGCGCGCCGCCGCGGGCCGCGCCGGGTCAGCCAGCGGTCGAAGAGATTGAGATGGGTGATGTCCTCCGGTTTGAGGGCGGGTAGAAAGAGTCTCTGGTGAATGATGGCACGGCTTTCTTCGCGCTGGGCGAGGAGGTAATCGAGGATTTGGATTCGCATCGCGCGGAAGCGGGGATCGTGGTTCATGGCGGTCCGATCCCTGGGCCGTTCCAGGTCCACCCGGACTTCGGGACCGAGCGTGGCGGCAGGTCCCAAAGAAAGGGGAATCACGCGGTCGGCCAGGAGGATCGCTTCATCGACATCATTGGTGATAAGCAGGACCGTTTTTTTCTCCTCCTGCCAGATGCGGCAGATTTCGTCCTGGAGGGTTGAGCGGGTCAGGGCATCAAGGGCACCGAGAGGCTCATCCAGGAGGAGGACTTCGGGATTCATGGCCAGACCACGGGCGAGAGCCACCCGCTGACGCATGCCACCCGAGAGTTGGGCGGGCCTTCGGTCACGGGCATGGGAGAGACCCACCATGCCGATATAATGCTCCACTCGCTGTGCCCGGACGGCCGAAGGTTGATCGGCGAAGATTTGGTCCACGGCCAGGGCGATGTTTCCGTGAACGGAAAGCCAGGGAAGGAGAGAGTAGTTTTGAAAGACGACAGCGCGTTCGGGAGCAGGGCCGGAGACGGGGTGGTCGCGGAAAATAACGGTGCCTGCGCTTGGTTTTTGCAAACCGGCAACCAGGTTGATCAGGGTCGTCTTTCCCGAGCCGGAATAGCCGACAATGGCGACAAACTCGCCGGGCTCGACCGAAAGGTTGATCTCGCGCAGAACCTCGTTGCCGCCTCGACCGGACGGGAAGGTTTTGCCGACGTTGCGAAACTCGAGAAGTGCCATAACAAGATCAGCGTTTATTGGGCTCGAAGGTGACGGCTGTCTGCAGAACAAGCATCAGGCGGTCGAGGGCGAAGCCGATGATTCCGATGGTGAAGATCGCCACCATGATCAGTGCCAAACTCTGCGAGCTGCCGTTTTGGAACATGTCCCAAACGAACTTTCCGAGTCCGGGATTCTGGGCCAGCATTTCGGCGGCGATAAGGACCATCCAGCCCACACCGAGGGAGAGGCGGAGGCCGGTAAAGATGTAAGGCAGGGCGGCCGGGAGAATAATTTTGGCAATCCGGGTGGGCCAACTGAGACGGAGGACCCGGGCTACGTTGAGGTAGTCGTTATCAATGGAAGCGACTCCCACGGCGGTGTTGATCAGGGTGGGCCAGAGGCAGCACAGAGCCACCGTAATGGCGGAGGTGAGAAAGGCTTTTTCAAAGAAGGGCTCAGGCGGATTGTAAAGCGAGCCGACAAGGATCATCACGATGGGAAGCCAGGCCAGTGGGGAGACCGGCCGGAAGATTTGGATGAAGGGATTGAGGGCGGTGTTGAACGCTTTGCTCAAACCGCAGAGAATGCCGAGCGGCACGGCGATGCAGGAGGCAATGAAGAATCCGGCAAAGACGGTTTTCAGGCTGGTGCCGATCTGGTCGAGGTAGGTGGGCCGTCCGGAGTAGCGGCGTTCCTGGAAGGTTTGACCGGGATTTTCGGCCAGAAATTGACTCCGGCGTTCGTCCTGGCGTCGGTAGAAATCGGCCTGGCGTTGCCGTTCGGTTTGGTGGTCCTGGTAGAGTCCAGCGGCTGCTTTCCAGACATCCGATGGCCCGGGCATGGTGGCAAAGCCGACATCGAGACCGGCCAGAAAATGGGACCAAAGGCCCAGGAAAACGGACAAGGCAAGCAAGGGCAGACCGAGTTGGGCGAGGATGATTTTGGCCCAGCACTCCGGGGGCCGGGCAGCGAGGAGGCGGCCCATGCCATTGGGGAGCAGGCCGAGGTTGAGGAGGTTTTGCGGATTCATCGATGGGTTGGGTTAGTTCTGGTGACCGATTTTGAGGGACTTGAGGTAGTCATTGGGTCGGCGACCGTCGAACGG
>CALFVM010000137.1 GCA_937928665.1 uncultured Candidatus Methylacidiphilales bacterium | reverse complement strand
TCGCAACCAAAAAGGCGCGTCGCATCACCCACTCAAACTTTTCCACACCCGCTTCCCTCAATGCTCTGCCCGCGGCCTCCTCACTGGCATCAGCGGTGAACATAACCAGCCACGTCTCCATCATCCGCTCGCGGCTTCCATCCAACCCCGCATCCGCGTGCAACATCGGACCAGCCCAGCAGAGGCCAAGTGCCACCAACAAAAAAGCGGGCATGCCTTTCAACATGCCCGCCTTCCGAAAAATGTCAGGTCTGTTTATTTGAAATAATAACGGAAGCCACCGCTCACAATGTGGTGCCCAATGTAATCAAAACTCTCTGTGTAGCGGCTATTGTAACGAAACTCCGGGTCCAGCATGACCAGAAATTTATATTCCGCAAAGATCCCCCACTGCTGCGCTACCATGACTTCCATGCCGGCAATCCCCTGCGTCGTCAAAACCCAGTCATCAGCCGACCCTTGCAGCACAACCGGAACCCCGTTCACATTCCCCGTCAGACGGGAATTATCGCTCTGAAGGTACGCACCACCTATCCCCGCCCCGGCGTAGGGCCGGAAGTGCCCAAGGTCAAACTTCATCAACCCGTTTACCGAAAACACCGCTGAATCGAAGCGGGTCCGACCATTCAACCCTGGCGAAACCACCCCAGCCGGAATGTTCAGATTTCCGCTCCCTTGAAACCCAAGGTAAAAACTTTCAAACTCGATGGTTGGCAAAAACTTCGGCGCGGAAGGATCCCCTGCGTAACCCGGCACTTGCGACATATCCCACGTGTAGCCCAGTTTAATCCCCGCCATCGGCTGAATGCTGTCGCCCAAGTTGTAAGGAAAGGTCGGCAACCCCGCCCCAGGAAATCCCGGGTTCAAATCAACACGCTCGTTTCCAGAAACTTGGGCCAGAGAGGCACCCCCGAAAGCACCCGCATACAAACCGATCGCCGGCGTCCGCGGCGCCACGTCGTCAAACCGAAATTGGGGCGCACGGCCCGGAGCAATCATCGGTGCCTCACCCTTTGTCGGAGGCATCGGATCCTTCACGTCCCCGTAAACCGGCATCCCACCAGTGATGAGCAACCCCAACGCCAAGGTAGTAAAAATAACTTTTTGCATGTGTTTCCTTTAGGATTTGCAGGAGATTTCCGACTATTTACACATTTTTCAAGAAAAAAATCGCCAGACACCCCAATCGCACTCCAAAAGTGCCAGATTGATCAGCCTCACTTCACCTTAACCTTGGCATTCGCTCGCGAACCCCTACGCTCCGCAAGATTCCATGAAGCTCGTTATCGGCTCCGACCACGCTGCCTTCCACCTGAAGGAAACCCTCAAAGCCCGTCTCATCGCCGAAGGATATGATCTTTCCGATGTCGGCACTCACAGCGACGCCGCCGTTGATTATCCCGACTTCGCCATGAAGCTCGGCATGGTCATCGCCCGAGGCGAAGCGGATCGCGGTATCCTCCTCTGTGGCAGTGGCGTCGGAGCGTCAGTCGCCGCCAATAAAATCCCCGGCGTCCGCGCCGGACTCTGCCACGATACCTATTCAGCTCATCAAGGCGTCGAACACGACGACATTAACGTCCTCGTCCTCGGAGCCCGGATCATCGGCGAGGAGCTTGCCAAAGAACTTGTCGATACCTTCCTCAAGGCCCGCTACACGGCTGAGGAACGTCACGCCCGCCGTCTCTCCAAAGTGCTTGATATCGAACGCGCGTTTTTTTCCCCCACTCACCACGACTAAACCCAACCTCTCCTCCTATGACCCTCACCGACGCCGCCCGCCTCCGCGCCTCCCTCACCCCGGAACAATCCCAGCTCGTTCAATCCGTCCTCGACTCCTGGTCGCAGCACGGCACGGTCGCCCGCCTCTGGGCCAAAGATCCCGGCGTGTGGACCTCCAGCGGTGAAGAAAAATGGCTGGGCTGGCTCACCATCGTTGAAACCGAACTCGCTCGCATCGCCGAAATCGAATCCTTTCAAGCCGAAGTGAAGGCCCGCGGATTCAAACACATCCTCCTCCTCGGTATGGGCGGTTCCAGCCTCTGCCCCGAAGTCCTCCGCATCACCTACGGCATCATCCCCGGCTTCCCTGAACTCCACGTTCTCGACTCCACCGATCCCGCCCAAGTCGCCAGCTTCGCCGCCCGGTGTCCCTCTGCCGAAACCCTTTTCATCGTCGCCAGCAAATCGGGCGGAACCCTCGAGCCCAACATCCTCAAACAATTCTTCTTCGATCGCGCCACCCGCGACCTCGGCCCCGACGCCGGTTCCCATTTTGTCGCCATCACCGATCCCGGTTCCCACATGGAAGCGGTCGCTAAAGCCGACAACTTCTGGCGCATCTTCTACGGCGAACCCACCGTGGGCGGCCGCTACTCCGCCCTCTCCGCCTTCGGCACCACCGCCATGGCCGCCATGGGCCTCAACGTCCGCGACCTCCTCACCCGCGTCCTCCCAATGGCCGACGCCTGCCATGCCCCCGATCTCGGCTCCAACCCAGGCGGAGCACTCGGTGCCATCCTCGGGGCACTCGGCATCGCCGGACGCGACAAAGTCACCTTCTTCATGACTCCCGCCCTCTGGGACTTCGGTGCTTGGCTCGAGCAACTCACCGCCGAATCCACCGGAAAACTTGGCAAAGCTCTCATCCCCGTTGACCTCGAAGGCATCACCACCCCCGACCACTACGGCTCCGACCGACTCTTCGTCCACATCACCCTTGCCGACGAGGACGACCCTCAAACCCCTGCCGTCGAAGCTCTCGCCACCGCCGGGCATCCCGTGGTCCGCATCACCCTCGCCGACCTGAACGATCTCACCGCAGAGTTCTTCCGCTGGGAATTCGCCATCGCCGTTGCCGGCTCCGTCCTTGGCATCAACCCTTTCGATCAACCCGATGTCGAAGCCTCCAAAATCGTCACCAAAAAACTCACCGCCGCCTACGAGGAAACCAAGGCCCTCCCGCCGGAATCCCCCATCGCCTCCGACTGCACCCTCTCGCTCTTTACCGACCCGCGTAATGAAGCCGTCCTCAAAGCTGCCGCCCCCACCGCGGCCGTTCCCGACCTGATCAAGGCACTCCTCGACCAAATCAAACCCGGCGATTACCTCGGTCTCCTCGCTTACGTTCCCATGACCGACGATCACAAAGACATCCTCCAAGCCATCCGCCACCATCTCCGCGACCGCAAAACCGTTGCCACCTGTCTCGGCTTCGGCCCCCGCTTCCTCCACTCCACCGGCCAGGCCTACAAAGGCGGGCCCAACACCGGCGTCTTCCTCCAGATCACCTGTGACGATGCCACCGACCTCCCCGTCCCCGGCCAGACCTATACCTTCGGCATCGTCAAAGCCGCCCAGGCCCGCGGCGACTTCGAAGTCCTCGCCGAGCGCGGCCGCCGTGCCCTCCGCGTTCACCTCCCCTCCGATGTCCCTGTCGGCCTCTCTACTCTCCTCAATATCGTCCGCGGCGTGAGCTGATCTCACGAAATGTTCCTCGCAGGCGACATCGGCGGCACCAAAGTCAATCTCGCTCTCGGGCACTTCGAGGGCGGCCCTTGCACCTTTCTCCGGGAGGCTTCCTACCCCAGCAACCAAGAGGGTGGCCTCGACGCCATCCTCGACCACTTTCTCAACGACGCCCCCGCGCCGCCCGAATCCGCCTGCCTCGGTATCGCTGGCCCCGTCCAAAACGGCCGTGTCCACGCCACCAACCTTCCCTGGACCATCGACGGCGAGGATCTCGCCCGGTCCATCGGCGTGCGCCGCCTCCACCTCCTCAACGACCTCGAAGCCAACGCCTACGGCATCTTCGCCCTTGCGCCCGCCGACTTTCACACCATCCAGCCCGGCAACCCGGCTGCCGTCGGCAACCGCGGCGTCGTCTCCGCCGGAACCGGCCTCGGTGAAGCCGGCCTCTTCTGGGACGGACTCCGCTACCACCCCTTCGCCTGCGAAGGCGGCCACTGCGACTTCAGCCCCCGCGATGAAGAAGACCTCGCCCTCTACCATTTTGTTCGCCCCCTTTGCCCCTCCCCCTCCTGGGAAGATTTCCTTGCCGGCCGCAGCTTCATGAGGCTCTACGACTTCACCCTTTCCCGCTCCGGCTCCCGCACCCCGGCGTGGCTGGCCGAAGAAATGGGAAGCGGCATCCCCGCCGCCGCCGTCACGCGCGCCGGCAACGAAAACCGCTGCCCCGTTTGCCGCCGGACCAATGAACTCTTCCTCAAACTTTACGCCATGGAGGCCTCCAACCTCGCCCTCAACCTCATGGCCACCGGCGGCATCTATCTCGGCGGCGGCATCATTCCGAAACTTCTCGCCTCCCTCGACCCCGCCACCTTCTGCCAAACCTTCCGCGGCAACGGGCCCTTGCGCGACATCCTCGCTCAAATCCCCATCCGCATCATCCTCAACGACAAAGCCGCCCTCCTCGGTGCAGCCTGGTTCGCCCAACACCGAACCCAACACAACGCCTCCGCGTAAAGTCACGCTCCCAATCCGTGCGGACCTTTTGCTACTGGACCATTGCCACCCTTTGCGGTGTCATTCTCCGCATCCTTTGTCGCGTCGAAGTCCTCCACGCCGACCGCATGGCCGATGGTCCCGTCCTCGTTGTTTCCAATCACACCAGCCATTTCGACCCCCCCTTCCTCGCCGGCTTCCTCCCCAAGAAACTCGACATCATGGCCACCCGCGGACTCTTCGCCTATCCCCTCTCCAACCTCTTCTTCACCTCCCTCGACGTCTTCCCCGTTGACCGCGCCCGGCACGATACCTCCGCCGTTCGTGCGGCCACCACACGTCTCAAACAAAACCGTCGCGTCCTCATGTTCCCTGAGGGCGGCATCCGCTCCGGCCCCACCTCCGTCCTCGGCGGAATCACCCTTGGCGACGGACTCGCCTCCCTCTGCGCCATCGCGGACTGCCCCGTCCAACCCATCCTCCTCATTGGCTCCGACCAACTTTACGACATCCGCTCCCTCCTCCGTCGCCCGCGCGTCTTTCTTGTCGTTGGCCAACCCCTTACTCTCGACCCTGCCCTTTCCAAAAAAGAGGCCAAAGCCGCCCTCACCCGCGCTGTCGAAGCCTCCTGGCGGGACATGTTTGACGACCTCAAACAATTCCGCCGCCTCACCACCTGCGAAATCCCCCACACCGCCCAACAACGCTGGGCCCGCCCGTGAGCTTCCTGAAAGACACCCTCGCCCGCACCATCGACGGTGCCTCCTTCGCCTTCGTCAACGCCCTCCAGCTCCGCCGCCGGGCCGGGCGCATCACCGGAGACCAATTCCGCGCCTACGTCGATCATTGGGCCCAACATTCTCCTGCGGACTACTTCGCCATGCCCTCAGCACAACCGCCGGCTGACCTGCCCGAACACGGCCCATGGACACGGCCCAGTCCCCACCCGATTGGCTGGGCCGCCAACGATCACCTCCACCTCCACTACTGGCCCGGCCCCTGCGGTTGGAACTCCCCGGTCATGTTTCTCCTCCACGGCGTCATGTCCGTGTCCGACGTCGGCTACCGTCTCTGGGCCCAAACCCTCAACCGCCTCGGCTGGGGTGCCATGTTCTTTCACCTCCCCTTCCACTACGGACGACGCCCCCCATGGATCTGGACCGGGGAACCCGCCCTCAGTGCCAATTTCATCCTCACCTGCGAAGCCATCCGCCAAGCCGTCATCGAACTTCGCTGGGTCTCTGCCGCCCTCAAAGCCAAAGGCGTTCCCCACCTCGGCCTCTGGGGCACCAGCTACGGCGGCTGGATCGGCGGCCTCCTCCTCGCCCTCGAATCCAACCTCTCCACCGCCTGGCTCCTCGAGCCCATCGCCGATGCCGACCACGCCGTCTGGGAAAGCCCTGCCGCCCGCGTCCTCAGGCACCAAGCCCGCCAGGACGGCATCACCCGGGACGACTGCCGCCGCCACCTCCGCCTCATCTGCCCGGCGCACCAAACCCCCATGATTCGGACCGACCGCATCCTGCTCTTCGCCGGAACCTTCGACCGCATCGCCCCTGCCCACCAACTCCGCTGCCTCCACCAAAAATGGCCCGGCTCCATCTATCGCGAGTTCCGCCAGGGCCACGTCGGCTACCAACTCATGCCCGAAAGCCTCAAACTCGCCCGCACGTCTTTTCCCGACCTCTTCCTTCAACCCTCTTAGCCTCCATCAGGATCATTTCCCGAAACTCCCTTGCCAAGGCCGATCAATTTCCGGAGCCTCCTTGGATGGCGCGCATTCTTTACGGGGTCATGGGTAACACCAATGGCCATATCATGCGCACGCTCTCCCTCATCTCCCAACTTCCCCACCACCAGTTTCACCTCATCGGCGGCGGTCGCGTCCCTGAAGTCGTCGGCGACCGTTACCCCGTCCTCCGCGTCCCCGTCCTCCATACCCGTCACAAAAACCGCCGGCTCGATCTCCCCGGGACTCTCGGCCAAATCGCCCTCCGGATCACTCAAATCCCTGCCATCTGCCACCGCATCCACCAGCTCGTCCGCCAATGGAACCCTGACCTCCTCGTCGCCGACCGCGAATTCTTCACCCCCATCTACGCCCGCCTCACCGGCCGGTTTTGCCTCTCGGTCGATCATACCCATATCCTCAAAAGCATCACCTACCCCGTCCCACCCCATCTCCGCACCATCCACCGCCTCACCATGCTCAACGACTACTGCCTCTACGACTGGACACGCCACAACCTCATCACCTCCTTCTTTCGCCCTACTCCCCGCCAACGTCCCGGCATCACCGACGAATTCTTCTCCGGGGTCGTCCGGCCCGACCTGGCCGCCTACACCCCCTCCGACCACGGCCATATTCTCGTTTACCTCTCTATCCCCCAGTTCCCCGAACTCCTCAACACCCTCCGCCAAATCAATCGGCCCGTCCTCTGTTACGGTGCCAAGCGAGAGGGCACCGACGGGAACATCACCTACCGTCCCTACGACAACCAAGCCATCCTCGCCGACCTCGCCTCGTCCTCGTATGCTATCATCAACGGCGGCCATAACCTCATCTGCGAAGCTCTCCACTTTGGCAAACCGGTCCTTTGCTTCCCCATCGCCGGCCTCATCGAACAATTCGTCAACGTCCATTTCATCCGCGAACTCAACTACGGTGATTATACCGACGATCACGCCCCCGCCCCCTCGCTCTTCCACGCCTTTGAACAAAAACTCCCCGCCTACCGCCGCGCCATCGCTGCCGGCTACCGCGATGGCACCCCCGACCTCGT
Source organism: uncultured Candidatus Methylacidiphilales bacterium (assembly GCA_937928665.1). Lineage (GTDB taxonomy): Bacteria > Verrucomicrobiota > Verrucomicrobiia > Methylacidiphilales > CALFVM01 > CALFVM01. Next base: position 556 of record CALFVM010000137.1, on the reverse strand, counting down.
CGCCCGCCTCGATCAAATCGCCCGCCATCCCCTATCCCCCCACGGCAGGAGTTGAATTTTTTTCACACCACGCCACTTTTCCGGGGTGAACTCCGTGCGGTTCCTCGTCTTGGCCGTCGCCCTCGCGCCTGCCCTCGCCACAGCCGGGGATCGCGCGCTGCCCAAGGCCATCGACGCCATCACCCGCCAGGACCGACCCGCCAAACCCGACGCCACCCAACTCCGCCTCGTCGGCGAATCCACCGAACTCTCCGCGGCCGTGACCCCGCCTCAAACCCTTGGCAATCCCGCCGACGCCGGCGTGCGGCTCCGCCATCAACTCTCCGACACCGTCACCGCTCGCGCCGCCAGCCAACTCCTCGTTGACGCGCCCGAAGCCTCCCCGGGCACTGCCAGCCTCCCCACCATGCGCAAACAGGAATCTATCGCCTTCGAGTGGCTCCCATCCGAACGCTTCGGAGCCGAAGCCTTCACCCGCCTCACTGGCCAGGCCGGGGGCGAAAGTTTTTTCGATCGTGCGGACCTCGAACGTGGCACCACCATCTCCCTCCAGCCC
>CALFVM010000136.1 GCA_937928665.1 uncultured Candidatus Methylacidiphilales bacterium | reverse complement strand
CGCCCGCGTCGCTGAGGCCGATGATTTTCGCTCCGTCGGCCCGGAGGCGGCGAGCGGCGACGGAGCCGACGTTGCCGAAGCCCTGAATGATGACACGGGCGTTTTCGAAGGGGATATCGACGGCGTTGAGAGCGCGTTCGGCGAGGAAGGCGACGCCGAGGCCGGTTGCCTGGACGCGGCCAAGGGAGCCGCCGATGATAATGGGTTTGCCGGTGATGATGCCGGGGACGGGCCGCCCGGCGTACATGGAGTAGGTGTCGGCAATCCAGGCCATGACTTGTTCGTTGGTGCCCATGTCAGGAGCCATCACGTCGATGTCAGGGCCGATGAAGGGGATCATTTCCTGGGCGAATCGGCGGGTGAGGGTTTCGAGTTCGTGGGGAGTGAGGGTGTGGGGGTCGATGGCGATGCCGCCTTTGGCGCCGCCGTAGGGGAGTCCGACGCGGGCGCATTTCCAGCTCCTCCACATGGCGAGGGCGGCGACCTCGCCGAGCTCGACGCCGGGGTGGTAGCGGAGGCCGCCTTTGGTGGGGCCTCGGGAGAAGTGATGTTGGACGCGAAAGCCGTAGTAGACCTCGGTGTGGCCATTTTCGCGGGCGAGGGGGACGGCGACGGAGATGACGCGCCGGGGCCATTTGGTGCGTTCGCGGACGGTGTCGGGGAGGTTGAGGAAGTCGGCGGTGGCGTCGAATTGTTCGGCGGCCATGCGGAAGACGGGGCTGTGGAGGAGGAGATCTTTCATGGGGGAGAGGATACAGGAAGAGGATTCAGGCCACAGGCTGAAATTCGGGGGTTGGGCCGGGGCCGATGTCAGGGAACGACCACGCGGAGGACGCGGGGCTCAACGGAGAAATGGACCGGCACCTGGCCGTGGAGTTCGCCGTCGACCTCGACGGGGACGGTGGCTTCGGAGGAGACGCGAAGGGAGCGGGTGGTGAAGTAGGAGACGTCGGGGAGTTTGGTGTGGGCACCGGTAAGGACGGCGTGGAGGTAGCGGAAGACATCGACGTAGGAGACTTTTTTGAACAGGCAGACGTCGAGGGCGCCGTCATAAAGGCTGGCGGAGGGAAAGAAGACAAAGGGACCGCCGTAGTGGCGGCCGTTGCCGACGAGGACGAAGGAGCCTTCCATGGTTTCGCCGGAGCCGAGTTCGATATGGAGTTCGGGAGGTTTTTGGGAAAGAAGGTGGCCGGCGGTGACGACATAGCTCAGCGGACCGAAGTTTTTTTTGAATTGGAGATCGGTATTTTCGACGATTTGAGCGTCGAAACCGACGCCGGCGAGTTGGACGAAGAAGCGGTCATTGGCGTGGGCGAGGTCGATGGCCCGGGTGCGACCGCGGCGAATGATTTGGAGGGCAGCGTCAACATTGTCGGGGATGCCGAGTTCGGTGGCGAAGACGTTCATGGTGCCGACGGGGAGGACCCCGAGGGCGGAAGAGGAGCCGGCGATTCCGTTGACGACTTCATTGATGGTGCCGTCGCCGCCGGCGGCCACGATGGTGGTGAAGCCTTCATCAACGGCCTGGCGGGCGAGGATTTGGGCATGGGCGGGGCGGTGGGTGAGTTTGAGCTCGGCCTCGGGGAGTTTGGCGCGGACGCGGGAAACGAGTTTGCGGGCACGTTCTCCCTTGGCAGCGGGATTGAGGATGATACAACAGTTTCCTAACATCATTAGGTAATTGGTTCAGGTTCTGTTGATGAAACGCTTGGTTCTCGCACTTGCCGCGACCGCTGGGTTGGCTTTTGTTGCCGCAGCGTCAGCCGGACTTTGGCTGCACTGGTATATGGGTCAGGCGGCATTTATCGAGGAGATTCGCGCAACGCTGGGGTCGGCCACGGGGGCGGAGGTGGATTTTGATCAGTTGACCGTGCGCGGGGTCAATGGGATCGAATTGCGGGGGCTGAGCGTGCGGCCCGATGGGCAAGGTGAGAGTGTGCTCAAGGCCGGAATGGCCCGGGTAACGTTTTCGGTTCTGGCACTGGTGACGGGGCGGGTGGAGGTTTACCATGTAGCGGTTGAGCGTCTGGAGCTGGTGGTCATGCCGAACCTGGAAGGAGATTGGCCCCGGTGGTTGTCGGGATCGGCACCGGTTGTTCGGGTGGCGGGTCAGACGTTTCCTGTTTCGATCCAATTAACCCAATTAAGGGTGGAGCAGGCGCGGGTGGAGGTGCGGGCATCCGACGGGGAGCCTTTGGGCCTGGCCGAAGGGGTTGATGCGGAGGCAGGGTTGAGTCTTTTGCCGGGATGGACGGATGCAACGGGATCGATCCGGGCGGAAAGTTTCCGGCTGGGGTCGGGCTTGCGGTTGACGAAGGTGGTGGCACCCATTCGTCTGGCGAACCGTGTGGTGACCATGGAGGGTGTGCGTGGGTTTTGCCACGGAGGCACGGCGGAAGGAACCGTGACCGCAACGTTTGCCCGGGCGGTGCCAGGGTTCGCGGTGCAGGTGGCCCTGCGTGATATTGATTTGGGTGGTTTGCTGGAGGAGGGGGGAGCGCGGACGCGTTGGGCAGAAGGAACGCTTCACCTGGATGCCAAGGCGGAGGGAAGTTTGCGGCAACCGCAGCTTGCGCAAGGGATTGGCCGGTTGTCGATTGAGTCGGCGGGCATGGCGACGTTGGATGTTCTCGGAACGTTAGGTCAGACTTTGGGTTTGGCAGAATTGCGAGCACCCCGGTTTGATCGCGTGACGGGGGACTTCAAGATCGCGGACCAGCGGTTGACTTTTTATAATTTGGAGGGCGTGTCGCCGCTGATTGAGTTGTCCGGGGCGGGTTATGTGGATTTCGACGGGCAACTGGATTTCGATATGCTGCTGGGTCTCCATCCGGAAATTGGCGACCGGATTCCGGCGAATATTTCGGCGCAGTTCAACCGACGGGCCGACGAGTTCCGGTTGATTACCTTCAAGCTTTCGGGCCCGATCAGCAATCCGACAAGCAACCTGCCGCGGAAGCTGTTTGCGGAGCGGGCAGGGATCGAGCCGGCTTGGGTGGTCGTCCGGTGATGCCGGGTGCCGGGCGGGTTCGGGTAGTGGCGGGATCGGCCGGGGGCCTTTGGCTGAAGGTCCCGAAAGGATTTCCCTCCCGTCCGACGCAGGACCGGGTCAAGCAGGCGATGTTTTCAACCTTGGGCGCACGGGTGCCGGGGGCGCGGGTGCTGGATTTGTTTGCGGGAACGGGCTCTCTGGGCATTGAGGCCTTGAGTCGTGGGGCGGTTTCGTGCGTGTTTGTCGATTCGGACGCCGGGGCGGTCCGGGCCATAACAGAGAATCTGGCGCATTGCCGGTTGGTGGGGCGGGTGGAGCGCGGGGATGCAGCGGGATTTTTGGAAGGTTGGCGCGGGGAGGCGTTTGACCTGGTGCTGGCCGATCCTCCGTATCGGCGGGAGAGCGGGCTGTTGGAAAAGGCGGATTGGTTCCGGGCATTGGCGGAGCGGGTGGTTCCCGGCGGTTATTTGGCGTGGGAACATCATCGATCGGCGCGGGTCGGGCCGGACCCGGTCTGGGAGATTATCCGGGAGGGGCGGTATGGAGAGACCGCTGTCACTTTACTAAAACGGCGGCAGACGGGTGAATGATCTCTTGCGTCGGATGGGGAGGGGGCGGTTGAATGCGGGCGGTGAATCGGGTGATGCAGATGTGGACAAAGGCGGGTGTCGCGATTGCGACCGTGCTGGTATTGGGGGGATGCGAAGAAAACCTGCAACCACCTCCGCCGAATATCATTCCAATGCCAGGGCCCCGGTTGGAGTTGCCGTCCCTGAGCGGGGAGGCGGTGAATGCCGAGTCGTTGAAAGGCAACTGGGTGTTGTTAAACTTCTTTGCCCGTTGGAGCCCGGGGACGATTAAGGAGATTCCGGACTTGTTGGCCCTGGAGGAGGAGTTTGCCGGGGATGGGGTCCGGGTCGTAGGCATATCGGTTGATGATGTGCCCGGCCCGGTGTTGAAAGCGTTTGTCGAGCGGATGCGGATGAATTATCCGGTGTTGGTGGGATCGATTGAAACGGGAAATGACTTTGGTGGTTTGGACAGCGTGCCGACAACGTTCATCATGGACCGGGACTGGAATGTGATTAACCGGCACACAGGCCAGATTTCCCAGGAAGCGGTGCGGCACGAGTTGCGGGCACTCCTGGCAGAAGAGGCAAGGATGGCACAACAAAAAGCTGCCCGGGACGCAGCCCGCAAGCAGCCTTGAAGGCGGGAACGTCCACCTGAGGAGTCAGGCACAGCGCGTGACGCTGTCTTTGGTTGGGGTCTTCTGTTTTGCGTTTTGGGGCGGGGTGAAGCGGATGCGGGTTGACCCACGCGGCTGATATGGAGGGGTGGCAGGGGGTGAAGAAGACTTCCTGCTTGAACACGAATAAAAAACCCGCCAGCCGGAGCTGACGGGTTTTTGAGTAAGGATCAAACTTGATCAGGCCTGGGATGTCGCGGAGCGACGGCGGAGATAAACCAGCGCACCCAAGCCCATGGCGAGGAGGACGTAGGTGGAAGGTTCGGGAATGGAAGAGACCGGGGTCCAGACATTGTTACTGAACATGTTGGTGGTGGTCAGAGTGGCTGGATTGGCATCCCAACTTTCATGGAACACTGTCCATGAGAGCGTGGTGAATTGGTTGGGGCTCATAGCATTTACGAAGTTGACCGTGGCATCCGGGGTTCCTTCGGTAAGGGTATTTGCATTTGCTCCGATGAAGAGTTTTGCCACACCGGTGTTCCAGGGGGCGTCCTCAAGTTTGATGATGAAATCGAAGGTTGATCCTGAGAAAGGCTGTGTGGTAGCGCTCGACTCGTTCAGAACGTTCCGGATCCGCCAGTTTGCTACGCCGTCTCCGACTTCAAAACGGATAGTCGGACCTGACCCGCCAAGTGTTAACCTAGCATAACTGCCGAAAGTGTTCGCAGATCCTGACCAATTGATGGTTCCTCCGAAATATCGGGCGGCGGATGCGGAGGGGGTGCCCGTGTCGGGATCGATGAACTGATGATTCGGCGAGGTGCTGATGTTAATGCTGCCGGTGGTTAGGGTTGTTAGGGTGCTGGCCGGGGCCACGTAGCTGACGTCCAGATCGCCATAAGTGACGACTTGAGCGTGGGCCAAGCTGAGGGTTGCGAGGGTTGAGGCGACGAGAAGAATCTGCGTTTTCATCGATCGAAATTTAAGAGTTGGGAAGGACTTGCTCAATGGGCCAGAATATGAAACCGTTCATGGGCTCATGAAACAGGTGGTGACTTTACGGGATGTGGCGCGCCGAGCGGGTGTGGGTGTATCCACGGTGTCCCATGCTCTGAGGAACGAGGGAACGATTTCTGCGGCGACGCGGGATCGGGTGCGGGGAATCGCAGAAGAGATGGGTTATGTGCCCAGTCCGGTGTTGGCGGCCTTGGCTGCACGGAAGTTTCACAGTGACCAGCGGCTGCGTGAGACGCCTCTGGCTTACCTAACGTTCTTCGGGAAGCGTGAACCGATCAATCCATGGACGGAGGTGCACCTGTCCGGGATGGCGCGGCAAGCCAAAGTCCTGGGCTACCGCTGCGAGTCCATTCGATTGGGTGACCGGCAGGCGGCGAGGAGGATAGGCAACCGGTTGTATGCGGCGGGCGTGGCAGGGATTGCGCTGGGTCTGGCGGATCGGGATGCAGACTATCCGTGGGAGGAACTGGGATTGGATCGGTTTGCGGTGGTGGCCTGCGGCTTTCATCCGTTGGCAGGGCGCGTGCACACGGTAAGAACATCGGTCTTTAATCCGGTTCAACGCGCATGGAAAGAGGCGCATCGGCTCGGCTACCGAAGAATTGGGGCGGCCCTCTGCCGTCATGCCAAGGACATTCTGGACGATCATATCCGCCATGCAGCCCTGCTTGAGATTCATGAAGCGGCGGGGGTTCGGCAGGAGGTTCCGAGTTACTTTGGGCAACACCACGACTACGATGGTTATTTGGCGTGGTTGAAGCGGCATCGTCCGGATGTGGTGATCGGGTTTCATGGAGGGATGCTCCACGCGATGCTGGACAGGGGCTGGCGGGTTCCAGAAGAGGTTGGGTTTATCAACCTGCACATGGAGGAGTGGCATGTCGGGCAATTCGCGGGTGTGGATGTTCGCTCGGTAGAAATTGGCAGGCGGGCGGTGTCGATGCTGGATGAACTCATCCGCCACAAGGAACGGGGGTTGACGGACGATCCCCGGACGCTTTTGGTGGATTATATATGGCGTGGGGGTCCGACGCTGGGCGAGCCGCCCCGGCGGCGCGGAATGAAGGCGGGTAGGGTGGGATCTTGATTAAAGAGAAAGGAGATGGTGTTGGGGTGAAAAGGGGAGGGGTGGGGAATTGATTTTTCTGGGAGGGCGAACCTCCGTGTGAGCCGATATTT
>CALFVM010000135.1 GCA_937928665.1 uncultured Candidatus Methylacidiphilales bacterium | reverse complement strand
AGTTTGATTATTACGACTGGGGGGAGGGCTGGTCCGGCGTGAAGCGTTCCACCCGGGTGGAGGAGAAAGAAGGTGAGGCGGTTTTTACGATGAACAACATTCTAGACCGGGGTGAGGCACCCTTCAACATTGTGGGGTCATGGAAGCAGGTGGCTCCGGACCGAATCAAGTTTTCGGGGGTGTTACGACCGGAGAAAAGTGCCCCGATCGTGATGGCGCAATTCTCGCTCACGCCTGGAGTTACATTGAGGGCAGGGGGAGCTGAGATCACCCGGGCTTCTGGAGCGACCGAAAAGGCACGGATTCCGTTTCCGATCGGGTCGCTCGGGGATGACGTGACCTCGCTGACCATGCGGGACAGCAAGGAGCGGCCGTTCGTGTTGACGTTTGACCCGCCGGCCAGGATTCTGACGCATGACGCGGCCCGCATTGCCTTTGTGGCGGATCAAATGGAGGCGGGGAAAGAATACCCGTTGGGATTCGAAATTCAGTTCCCAGCAGCGGTGAAGTTCTATCCGGGCCCGACCAGCGTGCCTTCATCCACGGAGGGCTGGTTTGAGTTTACGGGAAAAAGTCCGATTCCGGCGGAAAGCGAGTGGTCAATGGCCTCGTGGTTGGAGGCACCGGCTGGGAAGCATGGGCGGATCAAAAGTGAGGGGGATCGCCTGCTTTACAACGGGAAGCCGATCAAGCTGTGGGGGTTGAATGTCAGTTACCAGAATTGTGCGCCCGCGCGTGATGTTGCGGATCGCCGGGCGGATTTTTATGCGGCACTCGGGGTCAACTCCGTGAGGCTGCACAAGTATGCGGACGGGACTGGCTGGGCGGGGATAACGACCAAGGAGTCGCATGTCGAGTTTGATCCGGCCGAGCTGGACAAGATGGATTATTTTGTGGCCGCGTTGAAGAAGCGCGGGATTTACACCAAGCTCTCGCCGGTCTTCATCATGAAGCTGGGCCGGGCCGAGCGGGAACGGGTTCCGTTTATGGACGAGCTTGGGGAAATGCGCGGAGACCGGCTCGATCCGAGACACGGCAGTATTTATGTTTCGGAGGAACTTCAGGATCTGTTGATTGAGCAGGTCACCAAGCTGCTGAAGCATACCAATCCGCACACAGGGCTGACCTATGCGGAGGATCCGGCCATTGCGTTTGTCGAGATTTACAACGAGGACAGCGCACTCTTCGGCGGAGTGACCGGAGTGATTTCCCGCTCGCCCACGCTGCGGAAGCGGACCGGGGAACGTTTTGCGGACTGGCTAAAGGCAAAGTACGGGAACGAGGAGGCCTTTCTGGCGGCCTGGGGTCCCGGGGCACTCAACCACGAGGCACTTAGGAACATGAACGTGCCGCAGGATGAGAGCTGGGCCGAACGGAGGATTTATCCGGTGGGCAACCCGTGGTTCTTCGACCCGGATAATCTGAACACCTCGCAGAAGCCGATTGAACGCAGGCTTCTGGACACGATGCGCTTCCTTTATGAACTCCAGAATGAGTTCTACGCCAAAGCGGCGAAGGCTTACCGGGACGCCGGTTATGGCGGAGAGATTATTGCATCCAACTGGATTGCGGGACGGGCGATGAGCCACCTCTATAACCTGCATTCCGATTATCTCATCGGGACGATTGACCGGCACAATTATTTTGGTGAAGGGACCAAGTTTGCTTTCAATAACAAGTCAATGCTGGCGACGCCGGGAGGGGGGATGTTCAGTTCGTCACTGAACCAGACGGCTGAACGGCCTTTCATGTTGTCGGAGTGGATTCATGTGGAGCGGAATGAAATGGGCGTGGAGGGAGCGGCAATTATTGGGGCTTATGGGATGGGGCTTCAGGGTTGGGATGTCTCGTATCCATTTCAGAATGGCGATGAGGGTACGTGGTCGCGTGGAATTTTCCGGGAGCCCTGGGACGTGACCGCGCCCAATTTCATGGGGATCTTTCCGGCAGTGTCCCGGCAGGTGTTGCGTGGAGATATCCAGGCTTCCGATGTGGTGCATTACCGAAATGTCCACGTCCCCTCGTTGGACCAACAGAAGGTTGGATTTAATGACAAGGTGACGCAGGCCTGGGATGTGAAGACGTTCGATTCCGAGGTCTTTCCCGTGGCGGCACTGGCGGCGGCCCGGGGTTTGGTCCGATTCACGGACGAGTTTACGGCGACGGAACCCTTTGATCTCACCGCGCACATTCGGGACGGAGTGGTTCACTCGACCACTGGCCAGTTGGCGTGGAGACCCGGTGATCACAGCCGGGACGGACACTTTACCGTGAACACGCCGGGCACTCAGGCGGTGGTCGGTTTTGCCAAGGGCCGCACGGCTGACTTGGCTGATGTCACGATTACGCCCGAATCGGAGTTCGGCGCCATCTACCTGTCCGCCCAGTCGCCAGACGGAACGCTGGCCCAGGATCGCGGAGTGATCCTCGCGGCGATTGCGCGTGCGCGGAACAAAGATGCGGTCATTGCCGAAGACACCCTGATGTTCAGCAAAGGGCGCGGCGAATGGGGTCGTCCGAATGGCCCTGTCGTCATGGAGCCGGTCAAGGCCCGGATCAAGTTCAAGAGAGCGGGCAAACCGACCGTCCATGTCCTCGATCACAACGGGGTCCGGACCGGCCGGACAGTGGACTTGGAAGGTGACACCTTCACGATGGATACCGGCCGGGATGGAACGCCGTATTATCTGGTCACGTGGTAAAACGGGAATCTGGTCGGCCGATTGTTGCCGACCGGGTTACCCGGCCGATGGTAGCGGAAGGTTCGGGTAAATCGAGGTGCCCGTTGGTCGCTGGTCAGGGGCTTGCCGGGTGGGAGACGGGTGTGGCCTCGTGGATAGGGGAGGCTGCTGGCTCGGCAACGGGAGCGGGTCGTTCGGCAACGTGGGAACGAGCGTGCGGGGGAATCTTTTGGCTGGGGCAGTGAGTGAGCACGAGGACTAGGCGACCCCGATCGTAGAACGGGCCGGTGATGATGAGAGGGATGCCGGGGCGGGGGATGAACTCACCTTGGAGAAGGGATTTGTCCGAGTGGAAGAGTTCGAAGCGAAAGGCGGTTGTCTTGGTGTCCCCGGTCTGGAACTTGACGTAGATGGCCTGGCAGGGGACGACGAATTGGGGTCCAGGGATGTCGAGGTTAGCGTAAGCAGAGCCGATCTCTTCATACATGCGGTAACCGACCAAGGTGGTGAGGCTCCGCTTGAGGCTTTCCTCCCGGGTCAGGTCGTCCCGGATTCCTTCATTCTGGCCGTGAAGCAATCGGACCAGGATGAGGCGGTCGCCGGACTCCTGCGCCGGGGCTTCTGGGGCCAGGGAGGCCAGGACGAGGAGGAGGGCAAGGCGGCGCATCACGTTAGCGGAGGGGATAGGAAGCTGGGAGATAATCGTATCCGTCCACCCAAATGACGTCGGCGTTGGCTCGTTTGGAGTGGAAGGGAACGGCGTGTAGCTTTTCGCCCTTGGAGACGATGGTGGCGGAGGGGGTGTTCGAGGTGGAGGGCTGAGACCAAAAGATGACCAGGCCGAGGCAGAGAGCAGCGACGGTTCCGGTGGCGAACCAACGGAGGGAGAACTGGTCAGACCAGGAGGGTGCGCGCGAGGTTTGGGCCTGAAGCCGGGTCCAG
>CALFVM010000134.1 GCA_937928665.1 uncultured Candidatus Methylacidiphilales bacterium | reverse complement strand
CCTCGAGTTTTTCGCCGATAAAGTTCCCTGGGTGGATACGTTCTGGGATGCGGTACATACCGCCATCCGCCCAATTGGAGCGGCTTTCCTCGGCATCGTGGTTCTCGGGGAAACCCATCCGGTCGGTGAGGTCATTGCCGCACTCCTCTGCGGCTCAGTCGCGCTGAGCACCCACCTGACCAAGGCCGGAACCCGCGTCCTGATCAATGCTTCGCCGGAGCCGTTCAGTAACTCGGTCGTCTCGATTGCGGAAGATTTGCTCGTCGTGGGCGGGCTGGCCTTTGTCTATCATTACCCTTGGTTAGCGGGGGCACTCGCCTTGGGGGCACTGGCCCTCTTCGTCTATCTGGCACCGAAGTTTTATCGGCATGGTCTTGCGCTTGTTTCCCTCGTCATGGGCAAAATCAAGGCACTTTTCCCCGGAGCCGAACGGGTTCCGCAGGTGCTCGCCATCGACATGCAGGACAGCGAACGCGATCGCTTGCCGAAATTCCTCAAGCCCGGCGAAACTCTTGCCTGGGGCCTGCCCGCCTTTGCCGGACGGGGCTGCGGGGTTCCCTTGCAGACCCAGGGACACTTTGTCGGACTGCGCGGCCAGCCGGACAAACTGGGCTGGTTGGCCAAGGGCCGGGATCCAAAATGGGTAATCCCAAGTGAGGTCACCGCCATGCGGAAAAATCGGTTCCTTTACGATGAAATCGAGTTTGTCAATGAAGCCCAGCATGTCGTTCTCCGTGTCCGGTTTGGAAAAGATCGGGACGGTCAGCTCTCCAAAATTCTCAACGATTGCCAGGTGCACCGCCCGGCCGCTGCTGGTGCTGAGCCGGTAACGGCCGGTGCCTGATCCTGGTCGAGCCCGGTTAGATTCTTTATGCACGACCTCCTCATTGTTGGAGCCGGTCCCGTGGGGCTGGCACTTGCTCTGGAAGCCGCCCGCTACGGGCTGTCGTTTCGTCTCGTCGAAAAGCGGGAAGCGCGATCCCGTTACTCCAAGGCTCTCGGCATCTCCGCATCAACCCAGGAGGTCTTTGCCTCCATGGGTGTCGCCGAGCGATTTTACCGGGCCGGGCATCACCCCAAAGGGGTCTGCTTTCACGATGGCAAGATTGAACTCGGGCGGGCCGTTCTCTCGGGCCTAGTGGATAGTCCTTATCCCGATCTGATGATCCTACCCCAACGCGAGACCGAGCGTTTGCTCGAGGAACGTTTAGAGGAACTCGGTGGCCGGGTTGAACGCGGCCTGGAACTGGTTAGCTTTGAGCAGCGATCGGGCAGGGTCTCCGCACACCTTCGCACGGCTGATGGTGCTGAAACCCTCACCGAGGCCCGGTGGCTGGCCGGTTGCGACGGTGCTCACAGCACCGTCCGGCAGTTGGCGGGCATCCCGTTCGACGGCAACCCCCTCCCCGACACCTACGTCCTTGGCGATATCGAAGTGGAGGGAGGGCTTGACTCTGATTTCAGCCACATTTTCTGGGGCAGGTCCGGCTTCGTCATCTTCTTCCCCATCAGTCCAACCCAATGGCGGATCACCGGCAACCGCTCGCAAGGTGATGACCGGACCGACCCGCCCACCCTTGAGGAACTGCAGACTTTGGCCGATGACAAAAACGCCGGCGTGCGCTTGGCCCGGCCCACCTGGCTCTCCAGCTTCAAAATTCAGGAGCGCCACGCGCAACACTTCCGCGCCGGTTCCATCTTCCTTTGTGGCGATGCCGCCCATATTCACAGCCCGGCGGGCGGGCAGGGCATGAACACCGGCATCCAGGACGCCTTCAACCTCGCCTGGAAACTCGCCTGGGCCAAGTCCAACCCGGGTGCGGCTGAGGCTGTGCTTGACACCTACGAAACCGAGCGCCTCCCGGTCGCCAAGGAAGTCCTCGCCGCCGCCCGGATCCGGACCGAAAGGAACAAAGGAGCGGGCGGAATCGAAGCCATCCTACGTGACGGGATCGTCATGCTGTTCTCTCATCTGACGCCCTTCCGGAGAAGACAAGCTCTCGACCTTTCCGGGCTCAACTTCAGCTATCCCCCTTCCGTCTTGGTTACGGACGACGACAACTGGCCCGTCAAATTCCGACCCGAAGGATTCGCCCCCGGCCACCTGGCCCGGGATGCAGCCGTAAGCTTGGCCGGATTGGAGCGGTCCCTGTTTGCGGAGATTGTCGGGGCACGGTTCACCTGGCTCATTTTTCAGGGCAAGGCCGATCCGGAGAAGTTTCGCCATCAGATCGACGCGCTGCGGGCCCTGCCGAGCGACTGGTTTAACACGGTTGCGGTGGCCGACGATCCATCCGGATTTCTTGGCGTCCATGGCGATATCGAAGGCCGGGCTCATGCGCGGTATGGAGCAGTGGACGGGGCGGTCTATCTGATTCGTCCCGACCATTACATTGCGGCGCGGTGGCGCGGTGTGGATGGAAACCCGACCGAATGGCTCCAGCACTCCCTTCCCGGCTCGGTGAACAGGGTTTAAGCTGCGGATCCTAAACACATCCAGGCGGGACGGCTGAATCTTTCGCTTGAATCGAACCCGACCGCCCTCTCCCCGTGCGGTGCATGGCTGCTGCGACCGGCGGAGGAATCGGAAGGAGAAAAGTGGGTGAGACCGGCGGAGGAATTGGAAGGAGAAAAGCGGGTGAGACCGTTTCAGAGTCTGCACCGGACGCGTCAAGTAAACGACCCTGCAGGGTGCAATTCGAGTGCCCCCGTTACAATTTTTGTCGCGGCCGTGACAAAAATTGTAACTCGTCACTCAGGTTGAATCCTTTTGGGTAAGCCGGTTGTTGGGCGAAGGGACGTTGGTTCCGACACCGGGGAGGGTGAGGCTTGCGGCGTTAACAGACATCCTCCACAGGGGTGAGAGGGGGGGGTCTAGATGGCGGGGTCGGGAGAGGGGGCTGGACAGGTTTCCTGCGGATGCTGTGCACTTGGGCCGGGCCGTTGTCCCGAGTAAAAACTGGCTGCCCGGCATGGACTCGAACCATGAACACCCAGATCCAGAATCTGGTGTGCTACCAATTGCACCACCGGGCAGTGGATCCCAGAGCCAAGCAGCGGCATCGCCGTCCGTCAACCGCCGTCTTGCCCAGCACGGCTTTTGCTTGCTTCGGCAGATGCGGCATCTAGGGTCGAGGGCTTAGATCGAGTCGGGTGTATAGCTCAGTTGGTAGAGCGTCTCGTTCGCAATGAGAAGGCCAGGGGTTCGAATCCCCTTACCTCCACGGCCGCGGTAGCGGCAAAAGCCCGACATTGGGATTCGAGCAAAGTTCGAGCGCGAGGTGCGGCAGCACCAGACTCCCAAGAGCGAAGCCAAGCTGCACAGGCGGGCCGGCGGCCCGACAATCCCCTTACCTCCACGGCCGCGGTAGC
>CALFVM010000133.1 GCA_937928665.1 uncultured Candidatus Methylacidiphilales bacterium | reverse complement strand
GGGGCGGTGGCGCGGGCGCGGTGGGTATTGCCCTGGGCGGTGTTGCTCTTGCTGGTGGTTCCGGTAACCCGATGGGCGTTTCGGGCGAACTATTGGACAAGTGCGGGGGCGTGGATGATTGCCGGAGGTCTGGCGGCGGTGGTGCTGTGGGTGGGGGGTGTGTTGGTGAGAGGCGGGTGAGGAGGGGACCGTTTTGGGGAAGAAAACAGGAAGTCGGCGAGGTGGGTTGAGACCGTTGTTCCGTGTTTCGGAGCTTGCGATGAATGAAAGGGGGGCGTTAATTAGTCGGGATGGGCAGGATGGCATGTGGATGGGTGGCGGTTATGGTGGGAGCGGCAGCGTTGATGCTGGTGGTTTCAACTCAGGCGCAGGAAGGGGGATTCGACCGGGAAGCGTTCAGCAAGCTGGTGTTGGCGGCGTTTGAGAAAGAGGGGGCCAAGGACTACGCGGGAGCCTTTGATCTTTATTCGAAGGCTTTGGAGATGAACGACCAGTCTCCGGCCATCTTGATTCGGCGCGCCTTTTGCGGGGCAAAGATTGGGGTATCCCGGGAAGTGGCGCGGGACTTGAAGAGGGCGACGGAGGTGACGCCGCGTTCCCGGACGGATTTCATGACGCTGGCTTGGTTTTACGGGACCAATCCTTTTCCGCAGTTCCGGGATGGTCCACGGGCGATCATGCTGGGCCAGAAGCTGTTGCGGGAGAGTCCGTCGGCGGAGACCTACGATATATTGGCAGCCGGTTATGCCCAGATGGGAAATTTTCAAATGGCGCGGAACATGATTCAGGAGGGGCTGAAGCTTTTTCCTGAGACAGAGCGACGGGTAGAAATGGAAACGCGGCTGGGGCTTTACAATTCGCGCAAGCCGTTTATTGAAGAATGGGTCCCCGGATTGGGGAAGTGAGGAAGAAGAAGTAACCGTGGAAAAAGTGGAAAGGGATAGAGGATGGATGATAATGCGCTGAAGAGCATCAAACTTGAAATGGGCCGGAAGATTTTCTTTCTGGATTTGAAAGAGAATGAACGGGGCAGGTTCTTGAAGATCACTGAGGATGTGGGAGGTCGCCGGGACACGATCATCGTGCCGGATGAAGGTCTGGAAGATCTCTACAACGCGCTTGGGGATATTCTGGACGAGATCGACGGCGATTGATCGTCGCTTGACAAAACGGGGCGTCGCTCCATCCCAAGACGGTGGCTTACCGCGAAGCGCGCCCCTTTTTATACACTCTGGTCCTCGCTGCCGCCCTGGCGTGGTTGCTGACGCCTTGGCTGAGTGTGCCGCTTCTTTTGGGAGCGGGATACGTGTTGTATTTTTTTCGCGATCCGGATCGAACCATTTCGGCCGAACCGCGGGACATTGTCAGTCCGGCGGATGGGCGGGTTATCTCGGTGATTGAGGAGGAAGAGCGCTGGTTCTCGAAAGAGAAACGGCTGCGGGTGGCCATTTTTCTGTCGGTGTTTGACGTGCATGTGAACCGGGCTCCGGTGGCGGGGCGGATTGCGCGGATGATTCACGAGGCAGGGAAGTTTCTGGATGCGCGGGATCCTGCGGTGGATGTGCAGAATGAGCACCAGACGTGGTTGATTGAGACGGAGCGCGGGCCGGTGGTGCTGCGACAGATAGCCGGTCTGATCGCGCGGCGGATTGTGGCGTGGTCGGAAATGGGTGATAGGGTCGCCAAGGGTGACCGCATTGGCATGATTCGGTTTGGATCGCGGACGGATATTTATTTGCCGCTGGATTGCGAGATTCTGGTGAAGGCAGGGGAGCGGGTGGCCGGGGGGAGCACCGTGATTGCGCGATGGCCGGAGGAGACCTCATGAGGGGAAGTGAGGGGCGGCTGGTGTATTTGCTGCCGACGATGATGACGGCAGGGAACCTGATTTTTGGGTTTCTGGCCATTCTCCAGATTCTGGAGGGGGCGATGCTGATGCAGCAGAGCACGGGGACCGAGTGGCTCCACTATTACGAGCGGAGTCTGCTGTTTATTCTGGGGGCGTTTATCTGCGACAGTTTGGACGGGCGTCTGGCGCGCTTGGGCGGTCAGGAGTCTTCCTTTGGGCGGGAGTTGGATTCGTTGGCCGACATTGTTTCGTTCGGGGTGGCTCCGGCTTTGCTATTGTTCAAGATTGTGCTGGCGGAGTTGCCGGAACGGCTGGGTTGGATAATCGCGTGCACGTATCTGGCTTTCGGTGCCTTCAGGCTGGCGCGGTTTAATGTCTTGGCGTCCAACCCGGAACAGAGTGCGCAGTTGAAGGATTTTACGGGATTCCCGATTCCAGCGGCAGCGGCATTGATTGCCTCGATCACGCTGGCACTGCTGAACTTTTACGCGGAGGAGAGGAATCTGGGGAATTGGAAGTATGTGTTGGCGGGGCTGATGGTGTTTTTGAGCTTCATGATGTTTAGTGGGTTCAAATATCCGAGCTTCAAGTCACTGGATTGGAGGAGCCGCCGCCCGATTCCGAAGATTTTGGCTGCGGTGGTGTTGCTGGCGGCGATCGCGGTGACCTATCGATATTCTCTGGCGGTTCTCTTTACGGCCTATCTCCTGTATGGTTTTTGTCGTCCCTATGTGGACAAGCGCTGGCGTCCGGAACCTCCGGAAGAGGCTGCAGAGGATTGAGCTGGGTAGAGGCCGACAGGGTTTTGTCAGGTGACGGGGCGGCCAAGGTCTGTTACGGTTTAGGGGATGCCGGATGAAACTGTGCCGCCTGTGCCCGAGGTGGATTACCAAAAGCGACTGAGGCCGAGAACGTATGCAGTGGCGGTGTATGTGGTGGGTTTGTTTGTCCTTATGCAATTGGTGGCATTGGGATTGGCGTTCTGGTTCCGGCAGAATGTCACGATTGAAAAGGTGGGTCCTGCGTTGAGTGAGGAGGTGGTGGCGATTGTGACGCCGGTGGAGGAGCCTCCGGTGACGGAACCGCCGATCCGGAAACCCGAGTCGAGTCCGCTGGATGCCCGACCGGAAGGTCGGTTGTCAGTGGCCCCAGGGGGTGCCGTGGATCAACAGGTGGCGCAGTTGAACGAAGACGCCCGGCTGTTCCGGCGGAATGGGGATTTTTCAATGGCGGAGGTGGCCCTGCGGCAGGCCCTCGATCTCAAGCCGAATGATCTCCTGACGTTGACCAATTACGCGATGTTGGAGGAGGCCCGGGGCGAGCGGCGGGCGGCGTTTGCGCGGTGGAGCCAGGTCATTGAGACAGCACCGGAAGGCGATCCGACGATCCGGCTTGCGCGGGAGCGGGCAGTTTTGTTGGAAGAAGCACTGCGGCTGGAGGCAGATGCGCGGCGGCGGGAAGAGGCGCTGTTGGAGGGAATTGATCGCCGAATCACGGTGGCGGACGTGCGGGTGGAGCCTGATCCGTTGCCGGAGTTTCCTCTGGAGATTCGGCGGGATTTTCTCCTGAAGTCAGCGAACCGGAGCATTCCGGTTGATGCGTCCAAACTGCGGGTTCAGGTTTTTGTTTACGATCAGATTGACGGGCGTCGGCTGGAGCCGGCGAAGATTGAGGCGAAGTTTTTGAGCGGCCAGCCAGATTTCAACCGGCCGGAAGGGGAGACGCTACGGACGATTTACACGGCCAGCCCGGATGAGCCGGAGCGAAAATACTATGGTTATATCGTGCGGGTCTTTTACGATAACCAGCTTCAGTACCAGCGGGCGGAGCCGAGAAGCCTATTGGAACTGTTCAGCGGGCGTTGAGGAGCGCCTGTGACCGGTTTGGCCCGAGTGATGGAATGGCAGACATACAGGACTTAAAATCCTGAGGGGAGCGATCCCCGTGCGGGTTCGAGTCCCGCCTCGGGCACGGGTCGGCAGAAGCCGGGCGAGCTATTTTCCGGAGGCGGTCTGGATCCGACCGGCCGCACGATGGCGTTCGGCGTAGGTGCGGAGACCGATCAGAGCGGCGACGGCTCGGTCGAGCTGAGTATCGGGAAGGGACTCGACCTTTTGACGTCGATCGGGAGCGAGGGTTTCGGAGGCCTGTTTGAGGAAGAGGGCTTCGTCGTCAGCGGCACTAATGGGAGCGTGGATGTGGGGCTGGATGCCAACTCCGTGGATGACGGCCCGGCCTGGGGTGTAATATTTAGCGGTGGTCATTTTGACGGCGATGGGCTTGGCGGGGTCAAGATCAAGGGGCTGCACTGTTTGGACCGACCCTTTGCCGAAGGTGGTCTCACCGATGAGAATGGCGCGGCGCAGGTCTTTGAGGGCACCGGCGACGATTTCCGCCCCGCTGGCGCTGCGTCCGTTGATGAGAACGGCGAGGGGGAGGTCGAGCAGGCGTTCCCGGCCCCGGGCCTGGAAGGATTGCCGTTTAGAAGAACCGGGGCGTCCTTCAGTGGAGACAATTTCCGCACCGACAGGGAGAAAGCGTCCGGCGACTTCGACGGCGGAGTCCAGGAGCCCGCCGTAGTTATTGCGGAGATCGAGGATGAGGGCCCGGGCACCGGCAGTCTGAAGCTTCCGGAGGGCGGTGTCGAATTCGTCGACGGTTTTTTCCCCGAACTGGGAGATACGGAGGTAGCCGATTTTGTGGGGGTCGAGGCCGGGTCCGGAAAGGATGCGGACGCCTCGGACGGTGGGGATTTTGATAATTTCGCGGGTGACTTCGATTTCTTTGAACTCTTTGGAGGATTCCCGGTAGATGGTGAGGCGGACGGTTTCGCCGGGTTTGCCGCGGAGGCGTTTGATGGCGTCGCCGAGGGGAAGGCCGTCAGTCATGCGGCCGTCGATTTTGAGGATGCGGTCGCCGGGAAGAAGGCCGGCTTTGAACCCGGGCCCGCCTTCGATGGGCATGTTGATGGTGAGGCGATTGTTTTCGGTGCCGACGGTGATGCCGAGGCCTCCGAATTCGCCCTCGGTATCGTTGCGCATGTCGAGGTAGTTTTCTGAATCGAGGAACTGGCTGTGGGGGTCGAGGGAGGAGAGCATGCCGCGGAGGGCGGCCTGAGTGAGCTGGTCGTAATCGACTTTGTCGGCATCAACGTATTCGTCCCGAAC
>CALFVM010000132.1 GCA_937928665.1 uncultured Candidatus Methylacidiphilales bacterium | reverse complement strand
CGGCCTGTCGCTGAACCGGAACCAGACGGCGGTGGCTAACTTTGTGGGCAGTGGTGTGGGCAACCCGGCCTTTGAAGAACTGCGTGCCGCCGCTTTGAACCAGCAAGGGGCGCAGGCCGTGCGGGACTTTTACGATTCGGTCGGGGCTGAGGAACTGGGGGCTCTGAGCGACATGGCGTTTGCTTCGGCCCAGGGACAGCTGCGCAATATCCAGCGGCGGACGCAAGGTCTGCAACCGCGCGACAGTGGTTTGGGAATGACCGGGGTGGCCATCCGACGGGATCGGGAGCAGGGCGGTGGAGATGATGCGTTGGCCGATCGGGGTCAACGATCGGCGGCCGCCATGGCTGGGCGTGGTTCCGATCCGCGCAAGCAATGGGGCATTTTTGGCGATCTCAACGGCCAGCGTCAGGTGCAGGATCGAACGTCCAGCATTGGCGGTTATGAATCAGCCAGCCAGGGTTTCACAGTGGGAGCGGATCGCTTCCTCACCGATCAACTCGTCCTGGGCGCGTATGCGGGCTACGACCGGTCGCGGACGCAATTTGATCAGCAACGAGGCTGGACAACAGCGGATTCCGCCACGGTCGGTGGTTATCTTGGCTGGGTGGAGGAGAACTGGCACGTCACCGGTGCGCTCCAATACAATCGGCACGAGTATGAGATGGAACGCTACAGTGTTCTTGGAACGGCCCGGGGCGAAACCGGGGGGGACCAACTCAGCACGATGATTTCCGGGGGCTACGATGTGAAGCGGGGCCGGTGGACGTTTGGTCCGACCGGGTCGCTGACCTACAGCCACCTTTGGGTGGATGGCTTTTCCGAAAACGGGGCACCGATCGCGCAGCGGTTTGCCAAGCAGCAAGCCGATAGCCTGCAACTCGGCGTCGGCGGAAAGGTATCCTACCTGTTCCCCGGCAACTTTGTTTCACTTCGTCCGGAGATCAGGGCCGAGTACCGGCGCGAGTTCATGGACAGTGCCCGTTCGATTGACTCGACGTTGATCGGCGGTGGGCCCGCGCTGCAGCTCGAAAGTTCGCCGCCCTCCAAGGATTTCGCCGTGATTGGTGGCGGGCTCAACGCGGTCTTTTCCGATTCGACCACCGCCTTTGTGAACTATGAGGCCGAAGTCGGACGCTCCAACTACATTGCCCACGGGGTATATGGCGGCGTGCGCTGGAACTTCCCGGGAGGCCCGATCCGTTCCCCGGTTATCCTCTTTGAAGATGAGCCGAAAGATTGGCGCGATGTCATCTGGGAAACACCGGTGGGGCAGGCGGCACGTTGGATTCAGCTTCGGGGGCTGCTCCATGCGCAGTATGATTACATCGAGACCAACTCCAAGGCCGGGGTGATTGACCCGGCGGATCCGGAGATGGAGAGCGTTCTGTTTATCCGCCGCCTGCGCCTCTATGCGGAGCGTGATCTCGGCGCCGGATTCTATATCGAAGGAGCGGGCGAATACGACGAGCACGCCCAGAATCGCCCGCCGCTCAAGCTCTTCAATGCCAATGCCGGTTGGCGTCCGATTGAGGAGTTTCACCTGATGTTTGGCTTCGACAAGGTGCCGTTTAGTCATGAGGAGACCATTTCCAGTGCCCGGATCAAAACGGTCGAGCGGTCGGTGGGCTCTCGCACCTTCACTAAACTCGGTGACATGGGTGAACAGCATGTCCGACTGGCGGTGGAAGGGCGATTCCGCAACGTTCTCGAAGAGCCCATCGGGATCCTGGAGCGTTACGACATTCATTATGAGGCCGCGATTGCCCATCCGAGCGAAGATGCCAGTGCACTTTGGGATAGTGACCCAAGCGGAACCCGCTCTTCCATGCCCGCTCCTTCGTATTATTTCCGGCTCAATCACGAGCTGCGGACGCAGTGGGGCGATCTCGATCTCGGGGCCGATTTTGCGTATGCTCCCTCCTTCCGCGCACGCGGCAGCAACCAACCAACCGGTGCCCAGGCGGTTTCCCCTTATTTCAACTATAACAAAGGGTGGTTCAATCTAATGGGTCAGTGGATGGGCATGACCTATCTGCGGGACGACGCTAACGGGAACGTTCGCCGCAGCCCGACAGGATTCACGATTCAACCGTCCTTTTTTGTCCATCCAAAATGGGAAATTGTCACGATGTACTCAACCTTCGACACCAACGGAGATCAGGCCATTCGGTTTAATCAGAGCGTGCGGAATGCGCCGACTTTCTATCCGGACGACCGACGGTTCGATGACATTCATCAGTTCTACATTGGCTTCAATCACTACATCAAAGGCAACGATATCAAGTTAAGTACGGGCATTGAGCGCATCGAGGCAGACGGAGCCCGGGCCAACCGTCCGGTGTCGTCTGAAGAGGCCTGGGCGGTTCGGGCCCGGTTGCAGTTGCTGTTCTGAGCGGGTTGGCTGTCATGGGGAGGAAGGGCGAACCGGAGGCAGTCTGGATCCGGCGGACCGGGACCGGGCTGTGGGGCTGGCTGGTTGTGATTGCGCTGATGCTTGGACTGCCCGGCGTTCATGGACAGGAACAAATGGCAAGCCCGGCAGGGAACTTCCCGGTGCGCCCTATCCGGATCATCGTGTACACGAGCCCCGGCGGATTGATTGATTTCACGGCGCGGAAGTTTGCGGATGTGGCGCGGAAGTATGTCGATCAGCCAATGGTGGTGATCAACAAACCGGGCGCGGGGGGAATTGTGGCCTTTGAGGATGTGCTGCAGACCCCGGCCGATGGCTACACGTTGATGGCGGTGACGAAGTCCAACGTTTCCAAACTGTTAAGCAGCGGACGGGAAGACATCTTTGACCGGATGGATTGGTTTGCGCGGGTGATGGAAGATCCGCAGTGCCTAATCGTGAACAAGAAAGCCGGGGTTCACACTTGGCCGGAAATTCGCGCTGACGCGCTGGCCCGGCGTGGGCAGCAGAACTGGCTTGGACCGGATATTGGCGGGTTGGATCATCTTTCAGCGTTAAAAATTTGGCGGAGTGCCGCGATTGAGGCGAAGTGGATCCCTTATGAGAGTGGTGGGCAGGCCATTGCGGCGTTGCTGGGCGGTCTGGGCGTAACGTATGTGGGGAACCCAAGTGAAGCGCGGGGCAATCCTGATTTGGAGGTGGCGGTGATCTGTGCGCCGAAACGGCTGGCAGCCTTTCCGGAGGTCCCGATTTTCCGGGAGTTTGGGGTGGAGGGCGTGGACGATGAAGTGATGTGGCGGGGTTTTGCCTTTCGGAAAGGCGTGCCGGAGCCGGTGCGGGCCTGGTTTGAGGAACTTTTTGAGAAAGTAAATCGGGATCCCGACTGGCGTGGCGAATGGGAGCCTTTCGGAATCGAGGTTAATTTGCTGGGTTCCCAGGCGTTTACGGCAGAGGTAGTCAAGGACCGGTCTGAGGCGGTGTTTTATTTGCGGGAGATCGGGTTGATGCGGGAAGCGGGGCAGGGCCGGGCGACTCTACTGGCCGGGGTGGTGGAGGGGATGGCGGCCAATTTTTTGAAAGGGGCTTTGCTGCTGGCCAATCTGGTTTTGGCGGTGGTCCTGTTGCGCTCACCCGCCAAGCATCATTTCGGCGAGCTCATGATTCTTTCGTTTTTGGTTTCGGTGGCGGTTTTGTTTTTCGCGTTGACCGAGTGGTTGCCG
>CALFVM010000131.1 GCA_937928665.1 uncultured Candidatus Methylacidiphilales bacterium | reverse complement strand
ACCGGTGCCGGGGGCGCGGGGCCGAGGACCGGCCCGGGGGGCGGTGGTGGTGGCGCGGGTGTTGCAGGGGCGGCGTTTGGGGTTGATGCAGGAGCAGATCCGGGTCGATTTTTCGTTGCTGCCGCCTGGGGAGGAGCCGGGGAAGCGTTGGGTGGAGTTGCCGAACCGGTTGTTGGACGCGGGGCGGCGACAGGGCTTGTTACAGGATCCGCTGCGGGCCCGGCGCTCGCTTAATCTTTTGTTGGGCGGGCAGGTGCCGGAGCGGATTTCCTTTATGTTGGAGGAAGAGGGGCCGGTGGTGCGTTTATTCAGTGTGACGCCGGTTCCTGTCTGGGGTGAGGAAGGGGCGGGGTTGTTGGTGGTGGAGCACATTCCGCTGGTGCTTTCGATAATGCACGCGAATCGGGTTTTGTTTTTGGCGGTAGCGGGGATTGGGGTGATCGGAGGGGGAGCGGCGTTGATGGGTTTCTTGCAGGTGACGGTGTTGGATCCCTTGTTCAAGCTCCGGGACAGAATGCTGGCGGTGAAGGGGAGCGGGTCGTTCTCGGAACCGTTAGAGTTGGGCAAGCGGGACGAGATTGGGGATTTGGCGCGGGCGTTCAATGAGATGCGGCAGCGGTTGGACGCGGATCACCGGCACCGGCAAGAGGCGGAAGCGGAGTTGCGGGAGAGTCGGCAGAAGTATCGGGAGCTGGCGATCCGGGATGATCTGACGGGGTTGTTTAATACGCGGTATTTGTATCGGGATTTGGAGCGATTTTTTCGGGATCACGGGGAGGAGACGATCTCGTTGATCTTTCTGGATATTGACCGGTTCAAAGCGGTGGTGGACCGGTTTGGACATTTGAAGGGGAGTCAGGCGATTCGGGAGGTGGCGGAAACGATTGATGCCTGCCTGGACGCACCGGCCTATGCGGTGAGTTACGGCGGGGACGAGTATGTGGTGGTGTTGCCGGGGCAGACGCGGGAGCAGGGTTTGGCGAAGGCGGAGGAGATCCGGGCGCGGATGGCGGGGACGATTTATTTGAAGGATGAGGGGGACGTGAAATTGACGGCGAGTTTCGGGGTGGCGAATTATCCGGAGGATGCGGCCAATTTGAATGAGTTGTTGGCGTTGGCGGACCGGAATCTGTTTTATGTGAAGAGTATCGGAAGGGACGGGATCTTTTGATAGGCCAGCCGGAAGAGGGCGTGGAGGGAGGGTAGGGAGATGGCGGCGAGGGCGGGGATGCTCCACCGGGTGGTGGGGAGGAGGAGGATGCAGGCGGCGGTTAGGGGAAGGATGTTGCGCAAGACGGCCCAGTAGCCGGACCAGACCGGCACGGCGAGGAAGGGGAGGAGGACGGCGAAGCCGAAGGCGGCGCGCCAGAGGGTATGGGTTCTGGGAAGGATGGCCCAGAAAAAGGCGAGCTGAACGGCGACAGAGAGGGAGGCAAGCCAGAAGAAGACCCAACGGCCTCGGTCGGTGTTGCCATCGCCGAGATGGTCGAGGGCGATGCGGGAGATTTCGAACCAGCCGAGAAAGGGCCAGTTGAAGTTGTTGGCACCTTCATGGGAGGGGCCGAAGTGAGCGCGGAGAAAGAGCCAGCAGAGGGCGGCCGGCACCACGGCGGCGGCGGCTTGGGCGGCGGCGATGAACCAGGCTTTCGGAGGGCTTCCGGCTGGGGGGAGGAAGAGGGCGACGGCGAGAACCGAGGTTTCCTTGCAGAGTCCGGCGAGGGCGAGGAGTGCGGTGGCTGCCCAGGGGCGGCCGTGGCGGTTGAGGAGCACCGCAGCAAGAATGAGGGTGAGAGCAGGAAGGTCGGGCAGGGAGGCCCGGATGCTTTCCAGGGTGCCAGCGGCGAGGAGGAGCGCGGTGAAACGGGCGGCGTTGGTCCAGGAAACGGGTGGAAGCAGATGCCAAGCGATGAGGGCGAGGCTGAGCCAGGCGGCGAGGTTGATGGCGGCGAAGGCGTTGAGGATTCGAGCCGGGTCACCGCCGCCGAGAAGGGCGGCGATGCAGGGCATGAGGATGCGGCGTGCCCGATAGGAGCCGAGATCGCAGGTGGTTTGGAGTTCCGCGACATTAAGTTCGGGCAGGCCGACGGCGATTTCCGCATAGAACTGGCCATCGTAGCCGTTGTGGTTCGGGAGGATGTGCCGGGGTACGGTTTTGATTTCCTCTGAGCGGAGATCTTCCCAGAAGGAGCCGAAGCGGAGGAGGGAGGTCAGGCCGGTGTCGGGGCAATAGCGGAAGGACAGGATGACCGCAGGGACGGTGATCAAGATGAGGAGGTAGGCCAAAGAAACGAAACGGCCGGGCAAGCACGAGAGGTATGAGAGGGCGAGGAGTGGGCGGCAAGTTCCAATTGTATTTGGGGTGGAACCGGTCTGTCCGGGCCCGTCGATGGTCTTTCTGGATTATGCGCCGACGGATGACGAGGCGGTGCATGTGGCGAGCGGGGTTGCGGACGGCGGCAGCTTGCGGACTGGCGAGGCCGGTCACGTTTGGTCTTTTGGCCATCGTCGCAGGTGGTGCCGTTGGTGCGCCCGGTGAAGGTGTTGCAGCATATGTCGGCGTTTCCGTTTGATGGGTCGATGTTGTTTGGGGGCGAGGTCATTCACGCGAGGGCGGTGCCGTGGAATTATATTTTGGTGTGGTTGGGGATTAGCCTGCCGGAAATTGTCCTGGTGGGGCTTGCGCTGTGGGTGGTGGCGATGGTGGATTTCGGTGGTGGTCGGCTTGGCGGCGATGCGTTGGCAGGCGTGCGGGCCGGATTGGAACCCGGAGAGGACGGCGGGAGTTGAGTATGGGATGGTGGCGCGACGAACGAGACTCGGCGGAGGCTGGGAAGACGGCGAGTCGGTGTTT
>CALFVM010000130.1 GCA_937928665.1 uncultured Candidatus Methylacidiphilales bacterium | reverse complement strand
TCATCCCCTCCCACCACCCCCGTCAATCGAAGAACCCCTTCCTCCCCCGTTACTCGTTCCTGAACCCGAGCCGTTGGATTCAACACGTTGGGAACTACGCCTCGGAACCTATTGGCTGGTGCGTCTCGGAGTCGCTCTCTTTGTCCTCACCCTGGTCTTTGCCGGAAATTACGCCTACGAGAACTGGGTGATCGGCCAGGGGCCATGGGTGAAACTCCTCCTCATGGCCGTGGGCGGAATCTGCCTGGCAAGCGTCGGCCATTGGATGGCACGCGCCCGAGAAACCTACCGGACCTTCGGCACGGTGCTCATCGGGGGCGGTCTTGCCTCGGTCTATTACACCCTCTACGCCTCGCATCACATCGCCTCTCTGCGTGTCGTGGACAGCCCGCTGGTCGGCGGTGCCCTCCTTGTGGGCTGGGCAGGGGTCATGGTTGGCATCGCCGATCGATCCCGTTGGCAGGCACTCGCCATCCTGGCCGTCCTGTTGGCCTTCTTCGCCACCGGCATTAATCCAGTCTCCGAGTTCACTCTTCTCTCCAACCTGCTTTTGGTGACCGTCTCGGTTTGGCTCTTTCTCCGCCACCACTGGGCTTCCCTTCCGTTGGCCGGTCTTTTGGCCAGTTACGGATCGTTCGCCTGGTGGCGGCTCTCCCATCTGCTGGAAAGAATCGATACGGGCGGAAAGTGGGTGGAAACCGGTTGGGTCCGGACAGGTTGTCTCGGGACTTACTGGCTGCTCTTCACCTGGGCAGTCATGGCCCCACCGGCGAGAACCTTTCCTGAGGGCGTCCGCGTGGCCTTTCTGACCCTCAACAACGCGGCCATGTTCACGGGGGCGACCCTCGTTCTGGGACTTCCCGGAACCCTCGAATTCTGGTCGATCGCCGCCATGGGCGGTGCCGTCCTCGCCGTCACTGGTACCTGGGCCGTGCGCCTAGAGCCGGAATCCGGCCTGATTCGGGACGCCTACTACGCTCAGGCCATTCTCCTTCTGACCGCGGCCTTGGCCACCTATTTCGATGGCCCGGTGCTCATGCTCGTCCTGGCCTTGGAAAGCGTCCTTTTACGCATGATGGCCACCTCAGCCCAAAGCCGGATGCCGTGGTACGGCAGCTTCCTCGCCGCCGCCCTCGCCGTCCTGGTGGCTTTATTCCAGACCGGAGGATTGGAAAGCTGGCAGGGCCTGACGGCGATCGTGACCGCCGGGCTCTTATTCTTAAATGCCCACGCCGAATCCCGCATAGAAGGACGCTTGCACCACCTGGCTGCGGGCGGGTTCTCACTCAGCGGCGTCGCTGTTCTTCTGCTCTACTTTGGCCAATGGGAGTGGGAAAGCGGACGAGTCCTGGCGGTGGTCCTCACCGGGCTGGCCCTGTTTTCCACCCGGCATTGGCACGGGCTGAACGCGCTCCCGGCCCAGGCCCAGCTCTTTTTCCTGACCGGCCTCTGCCTCTGGGCTCACGGAACGTGGGTCCTGAAAACCCCCCAGCCTTGGTGGAGCGGATCGGTTCTTGTCCTTGCCGCCTTCTGGCAAGCCGCATGGACCCGAAATGAAGGCTGGTCGATTCCCCCGGATTTCCGCGGACCGGTCGCGTCGCTTTGGGCCGCAGGCTGCACCCTTGTATTTTTCGGGTGGTTGAAGCCCTCCATGAACGACATCCCCTGGATCTGGACCTCCCTCGGCTTGTCTCTGATCATGTTGGGGGGCGCCTTCCTCTTCCGCATGGTGTCGTTCGGTATTTGTGCCCAGTTCCTCCTTGCGTCCGCCGTGGTGGCCTCCCTCGCCGGATGGCAAACGGGAACCGGGGCAAGGTTCGCAGCTCTCGCTCCCGTGGCCATGACTGCTGGCATGTCCCTGCTCACCCACCCGCACTGGGTTGCGCAACACGTCGAGCCCGGCCTCCGCAGCCTGGTTGCCGGAGCAGGCACCGCCTATCGCGCCATCGCCCTTGCCCTCGGTCTGCTTTGGGTGGTCCGATTCGTCCCGGTTGCCAAGTGTCCGGCCGTGCTCTGGTGGCTCTCAGGGGTGTTAGTCGTCAGTTGTCTGCTCTGGAAATCGCCTGTTCGCCTTTATGGCGGTTTAGTCTACGCCGTCGTTGGCTTCATTCTCCTGTGGTTGCCTTGGGCCACAGGTTATCTCAGTTCCCCCTGGACACCCGATTCGGTCGCCATCCTGATCGGCGTGGCCGGACTCCTGACCACAGAAGCAGCTCTTTTCAAATGGGGCGAGAACTCATGGCAAAAGATCCGCGCGTTTTATTTTGTTGCGGGTGTTCTCCACCTCTGGTGCTGGGTTGACTGGCAGACCGCAGTGACATGGAACCCTCAACTCCTAACGGTCAGTTGGGCCTTGCTCGCTGCCCTCCTCCTCCTGGCCGGATTCATCACCCGCCACCGCTGGTATCGATGGACCGGTCTGGGTTTGTTTGGTCTCGCCCTCCTCCGCGCTGGCCTCGTCGACATCTGGCGTTTCAACACCGGCACTAGGATCGTCTGCCTCCTCGTTCTCAGCCTGTCCGCCATCGGACTCGGTTTTCTCTACACCAAATTTTCAGACCGCGTCAAACGATGGCTTTGAACGCTGGGCGCAACCCGCTTGCATCCAACCCGCCCCCGCGTAGCTTCCCCCCACCATGCGGGGTTTCATCTCGGTCCGGGGCGCACGCCAGCACAATCTCAAGAACCTCAACTTCGATCTCCCCCTCAACTGCCTCACCGTTGTCACCGGCCTCTCCGGCTCCGGCAAATCGTCCCTCGCCTTTGACACTCTTTACGCCGAAGGCCAACGCCGTTACGCCGAGACCTTCAGCCCCTACACCCGGCAGTTCCTTGAACGGATGCAAAAACCCGACGTCGATCAAATCGACGGCATCCCTCCCGCCATCGCCATCGGTCAGGCTAACTCGGTCCGCACCTCCCGCAGCACCGTCGGCACCCTCACGGAAATCGCTGATTACCTCAAAATGCTCTTCCCCCGCCGGGCCACCCTCACCTGCCCAGTCTGCGGTCGCGATATCCGCAAATGGTCCCCCCAGGAAATCATCGCCGACACCCTCACCCGCCACGCCGACACCGATATCCTTGTTCTCTTTGAAGTCCCCTTTCCCGCCGCCACCCCCTGGGAGGACATCCCCCCATTCCTCGCCCGTCAGGGATACCTCCGCTTCCTTTGGCAGGGCGTTCCCCGCCGATTCGACGCCGGGGCACCGCCCGATTACTCCGCCACCGCCCGGGCTCCCTTCCACCTCGCCATCATTCAAGACCGCCTGACCGTCGCACCCGAAAACAAAGCCCGCCTCGCCGAAGCCCTCG
>CALFVM010000129.1 GCA_937928665.1 uncultured Candidatus Methylacidiphilales bacterium | reverse complement strand
GAGTTGTCGAGAACTTCGGAAACGCAGTGGTGTAGGGCCCTTTCGTCGGTGCCGCCGATGTACATGCCGGGCTTTTTACGGACGGCTTCGAGGCCTTCGAGTTTGCCGAGTTTGGAGGCGTTGTAGGTTTCCGAGATGGGTTGATTTCCTTCCGAGGTCGGTTCTGCCATATTCGGGAAAGTGTCCCAAAAACAGGGCGGGGCGACAAGGGTTTCTTTGGGTTTTCTCTGTCAAATAAGTCGCTGATGGACAGGGTTTTGTGTTGTTGGCAGGCGGGCGGAAGGCGAGGGAGGAGGGGCGGGGTGTAGAAATAAAAAAACCCCCGGGGTTGCCGGGGGTTTTTTGTGAGGCCAGGCCGAACGATTAGTAGCGGTAGTGGGCGGGTTTAAAGGGGCCGTCCGGGGAGACGCCGATATAGTCGGCCTGTTCCTTGGTGAGGCGGGTGAGTTTGACACCGATTTTTTCGAGGTGAAGGCGGGCGACTTCTTCGTCGAGCTGTTTGGAGAGGAGGTAGACGCCGGGCTTGTAGGTGTCGCGGTTTTTCCAGAGGTCGAGCTGGGCGAGGGTCTGGTTGGAGAAGGAGGCGGACATGACGAAGGAGGGGTGTCCGGTGGCGCAGCCGAGGTTAACGAGGCGACCTTCGGCAAGGAGGAAGATTTCGCGACCGTCGGCGAAGGTGTATTTATCGACTTGGGGTTTAATGTTGGTGCGAGTGACGCCGGGATGGGCGTTGAGCTTGTCGACCTGGATTTCGTTGTCGAAGTGGCCGATGTTGCAGACGATGGCCTGATTTTTCATGGCGGCCAGGTGTTCGACGGTGATGATGTCGCGGTTGCCGGTCGTGGTGACGTAGATGTCGGCGCGACCGAGGGTGTCCTCGAGGGTGGTGACTTCGAAGCCTTCCATGGCGGCCTGGAGGGCGCAGATGGGATCGATTTCGGTGACGATGACGCGGGCACCCTGGCCTTTGAGCGATTGGGCGCAGCCTTTGCCGACGTCGCCGTAGCCGCAGACGACAGCGACTTTGCCGGAGATCATGACGTCGATGGCGCGGTTGAGTCCGTCGATGAGGGAGTGGCGACAGCCGTAGAGGTTGTCAAACTTGGATTTGGTGCAGGAGTCGTTGACGTTGATGGCGGGAACGAGGAGTTTGCCGGCTTCCATCATTTTGTAGAGGCGATGGACGCCGGTGGTGGTTTCTTCAGAGACGCCGCGCCAATCTTTGACGACTTCGTGCCAGTGGAAGGGATTGGAGGCTTTGATTTCCTTGAGGAGATCTTTGATGACCCCTTCTTCTTCGCTGGCGGAGGGGGTGTTGACCCAATCGCTGCCTTCTTCGAGTTCGAAGCCTTTGTGGATCAGGAGAGTGGCATCGCCACCGTCGTCGACGATGAGCTGGGGGCCTTGGCCATTGGGCCAAGTGAGGGCCTGGTAGGTGCACCACCAGTATTCTTCGAGCGATTCGCCCTTCCAGGCGAAGACGGGGATGCCGGCCTTGGCGATGGCAGCGGCGGCGTGGTCTTGGGTGGAAAAGATGTTGCAGCTGGCCCAGCGGACGTCGGCACCGAGGTCTTTGAGGGTCTCGATAAGGACGGCGGTCTGGATGGTCATGTGGAGCGAACCGCTGATGCGGACGCCTTTGAGTGGTTTGCTCGGGGCGTATTTTTCACGGATGGCGATCAGGCCGGGCATTTCGTGTTCGGCGATGGAGATTTCTTTACGGCCCCAGTCGGCGAGGTTGATGTCGGCGACTTTGTAGTCGTGAGTTTTGGTGGTGGAGGTGGTTGTGGCCATAGGTGGTGAGGTTTGGTTTGGGGTGTGCGTTTCAGTTAGAGCGGTGTCAGGCTTTGGCGGCTTTTTTGAGGGCAGATGCCTTGTCGGTTTTTTCCCAGGTGATCGCGGTGAGGTCGTCGATCTTGCCGAAGTGGCCGTAGTTGGTGGTTTTCGAGTAAATGGGCCGGAGAAGGTTGAGTTGTTTGATAATGTCTGCGGGTTTGAAGCTGAAAACGTGGTTGATGGCAGCGAGGATACGGTCGTCGGGAACGATGCCGGTGCCGAAGGTGTCGATGTGGACACTGACGGGGTGGGGATGGCCGATGGCGTAGGCGAATTGGATTTCGGCTTTGCGGGCAAGGCCGGAGGCGACGACGTTTTTGGCGACGTAGCGGCCCATGTATGCGGCACTACGATCGACCTTGGAGGGATCTTTGCCGGAGAAGGCACCACCACCATGGCGGCCCATGCCGCCGTAGGTGTCGACGATGATTTTGCGTCCGGTCAGGCCGCTATCCCCCTGAGGTCCGCCGACGACGAATTTACCGGTGGGGTTGATGAGGAATTCGGTCTCTTTGGTGAGGAGGCTGGCGGGGATGACCTTTTTGATAACCTCATTGATGCAGAATTTTTCGATGACGGCGTGTTGGACGCTGGCGGCGTGTTGGGTGGAGATGACGACGTTGGAGATGGCAACGGGTTTGCCGTTTTCGTAAACGACGGAGACTTGGCTCTTGGCATCAGGCCGGAGCCAGTTGACGGCACCGCTTTTACGGAGGCGGGTAAGCTCGCGGCCGAGACGATGGGCGAACATGACCGGGGCGGGCATCAGTTCGGGGGTTTCATCGCAGGCGAAGCCGAACATGAGGCCTTGATCGCCGGCACCCTGTTCGGCGGTTTTTTTGCCTTCGGCTTTTTTGGCGTCAACGCCTTGGGCAATGTCAGGCGACTGGGTGGTGAGGTAGTTGTTGATGAAGATGCGGTCGGCGTGAAAGACGTCATCGTCGTGGGTGTAGCCAATGCCACGAACGGCGTCGCGGATGGTTTTGTCGATATTAATTACCTCACCGATCGGTTTGTGGCCGAGTTTGGGAATGGTGATTTCGCCACCGACGACGACGATGTTGGATTTGACGAATGTTTCGCAGGCGACGCGGCTTTTGGGATCGACGGCGAGACAGGAGTCGAGGATGGCGTCGGAGATGGTGTCGGAGACTTTATCGGGATGGCCTTCGCCGACCGACTCGGAAGAGAAGATAAAACGGGACATTGGGTTGGAAAATAGTGGGCAGGGGGGCGGAGGCAAGCA
Organism: uncultured Candidatus Methylacidiphilales bacterium; assembly: GCA_937928665.1. Lineage (GTDB taxonomy): Bacteria > Verrucomicrobiota > Verrucomicrobiia > Methylacidiphilales > CALFVM01 > CALFVM01. The sequence goes on along the minus strand of CALFVM010000129.1, from coordinate 5,241 downwards.
AAATATTGATTTATCATGATAGACTGATATTTCTTGGAGTCATGGCGACGCCGTTGCAGCTTTTGGGATTGTTTGGCGATCCAACGCGGCTGCGGATTTTGCGGGTGTTGGAGCGGCACGAATTGTCGGTGCATGAGTTGCAGGAGACACTGCGACTGGGGCAATCGCGGATATCGACGCATTTATCACAAATGCGTCGTGCGGGGGTGGTGATGGACCGTCGGGAGGGGCAGCGGGTGTTCTACCGGCTAGCACCGGAGCGGGAGGAGGCTCTGGAAGCGATGATGAGATTAGGATTGGCAGCGGCATCGGAGTTGCCGGAAACGGAGATGGACGCCAAGGCACTGGCGGTGGTGCTGGAGAAGCGAAAAGAGCTGACGCGGCAGTATTTCAATACGCTGGCGGATCGGTTGGGGAAGAATTACTGCCCGGGCCGGTCGTGGCAGGCTGTGGGGCACTTGCTGATCGGGCTGATGCCGCCGTTGGTGATTGCGGATTTGGGGGCGGGGGAGGGGTTGATTTCGCAGATGCTGGCGGTGCGGGCGAAGAAGGTGATCGCAGTGGACAATTCACCGAAGATGGTGGAGGTGGGAACGGCTCTGGCCAAGGCGAATGATCTGGGTAATTTGGAATACCGTCTGGGGGACTTGGAGGATCCGCCGGTGGCTTCGCAATCGGTGGATGTGGTGATTTTGAGTCAGGCGTTGCATCATGCGGGTGACCCGGCGAAGGCACTGCGTGCCGCTTATCGGATTCTGCGGAAGGGGGGAACGGTCCTGATTCTGGATTTGAACGAGCATCATTTTGAGAAGGCGCGGACTTTATATGGGGATGTGTGGCTGGGGTTTTCAGAGGCGCAGTTGCGGGATTTGTTAGGGGGAGCGGGGTTCAGGGAAGTGACTACAGGAATCGTGGCGAAGGAGACGGCGGCCCCTTTTTTTCAGACGGTGTTGGCAACGGGATTGAAGTAAGCGGGATGGAGCGGGGGTGGGAGCGGAGAGGTCTGGTCTTGCTGTTGCAACAAGCTTGCGTTAATCTCACAGGATGCATGAGATGAAAAGGTTGCCAGTGACGGTGTTGTCGGGGTTTCTGGGCGCGGGGAAGACGACCTTGTTGAATCATGTGTTGGCGAATCGTCAGGGGATGCGGGTGGCGGTGATCGTCAATGACATGAGCGAGGTGAATATTGATGCTGGGCTGGTGGAGAGAGGTTCGGCGGGATTATCGCGAACGGAAGAGCGGCTGGTGGAGATGAGCAACGGGTGCATTTGCTGCACGTTGCGGGAAGATTTATTGAAGGAAGTGGCGAAGTTGGCGCGGGAAGGGCGGTTTGACTATTTGTTGATTGAGTCGACGGGGATTTCGGAGCCATTGCCAGTGGCGCAAACGTTCAGCTTTGCCGACGAGGCGGGGCGGAGTCTGGCGGAATTGACGCGGTTGGACACGATGGTGACGGTGGTGGATGGAGTGAACTTTTTGCGGGAGTTCCGGAGTTCGGACCGGCTGCAGGGGAGGGGCCTGGCCGTGGGTCCGGAGGATGAGCGAAGCGTGGCGGATTTGTTGGCGGACCAAGTGGAGTTCGCCGATGTGATTGTGATCAGCAAGGGGGATCTTTTGCAGGATGGGGAGTTGGCCGAGGTGCGGGATGCAGTGGCGGCACTGAATCCATCGGCAGAGATTGTCGTGGCGGAGAGGGGCCGGGTGGAGCTGGAGAAGGTGTTGAATACCGGGCGGTTTGATATGGAGAAGGCGCAGGGCTCTGCCGGATGGATTCAGGAGCTGGCAAAAACGCACACGCCGGAAACGGAGGAGTATGGGATTGGGAGTTTTGTGTTTCGGGCGCGGCGGCCCTTTCATCCGGGGCGGTTCTGGGAGTTTTTGCACACGGAATGGCCGGGATTGTTGCGGAGCAAAGGATTTTTTTGGATGGCATCGCGGCACGATATCGTGGGTTCGTGGTCTCAGGCGGGAGGCACGGCGGAGTTTCGCCCGGTGGGATTTTGGTGGGCGGCGGCTCCCAAGCACCGGTGGCCGGAGGATGAGGGGGCGGTGGCGCAGATTTTGGCGAACTGGGAACGGCCGAATGGGGATCGGCGGCAGGAACTGGTGTTTATCGGGCAGAAGTTGCCGCAGGCGGAGATTCGGGAAGCGTTGTCCGTCTGTCTCCTGACGGACGAAGAGATGGCGGTTGGACCGGAGGGATGGCGGGAATTTGCAGATCCGTTCCCCGCGTGGCTGGAGCGGTAGGGTTTGGCGACCGGGCGGGTCGGGCTTGCGAGGAGTGAAGGCTGGGGCCAAGCTAACGAGATGCAAGCGGGGGAATGGAGGCGACTGGCCGAGGCAGAGGTGGACCGGGTGTTGCGGGAGTTACCGGAGGAGGTGACGTTGCCGATGAGCCGGTGCGCCATCCGGCTGTTGGGGAGGTATGAGGAGATTGAGCCTGATGCTGGGGCGGAGGAGGAACTTTTGGGTCTTTTTACGGGGGCACCGTGGGGTGAGATGGACGGGGCAGGAGAGGGGCCGCCCTGCATCGCGCTGTTTTTGGAAACATTGTGGGAGGAGGCGGAGGGGGATGTGGAGGTGTTCCGGGAGGAGGTGCGGATCACGCTGTTGCACGAGATTGGGCATTATCTGGGTTGGGACGAGGAGGATGTGGAGGAGCGGGGGTTGGGATGAGCGGGACGATCAGGCGTGGGCGAGGGTGGTCTGCGTCGCACGTAGAAGGGCATGACCCATTGCCCGGACTTCGTCGGGGGTGGTTGAGTAAGGCGGCATGAGGAGGAGGACATCGCCAACGGGTCGGGTGAGGAGACCGAAGGAGGCGGCCTGACGACAGATGGCGGCCCCGAGCCTGCGTGCAGGGGGAAAGGGAGTGCGGGTGGAAAAGTCGGCGACTAGTTCGATGGCTAGGATGGTGCCTTGTTGCCGGACATCGCCGACGTTTTCGAGTTTCCAGAAGGATTGCCCAACCTCGCGCAGAGAGTCGTGGATGGCCTCGAGTCTGGCGGGGAGCCCGGGATCGGCAAGGAGGTCGAGGTTGGCTCGGGCAGCGGCGGCTCCGAGCTGGTTCCCGCAATAGCTGTGGCCATGATAGAACGTGCGGTCGGGGCCGCCGTCGAAACCGAGAAAGAGCCGTTCGGTGAGAAGCGTGGCGGCCATGGGGAGGTAGCCACCGGTGAGGCCTTTGGCCAGGGCGATGAGATCAGGAGCAACGTTTTCGGAGTGGTGGGCGAAGCGGGGACCGGTGCGATAGAAGCCGGTCAGGACTTCGTCAAGGATGAGGAGTCCGCCGTGGGCGCGGATGATGTCGGTGGCGCGATGGAGGAAACCGGCGGGGTGCATGAGGAAGCCGGCGGCACCCTGAACGAGGGGCTCGGCGACGAATCCGGCGAGTTGCGGTCCAAGGTCGTTGGCGGCTTGTTCAACTGGGTGAAGGCATTCCCACTGACAACGGCGCACCTGGCGTGAGTCGGTGCCCCGTTCCGGGAGGGCCCGGTTGTGGGGACAGTGGTAGCAGGCGGGGGGCGGGACGGATTGAGTTAAAAAAAGGAGGTGCTGGTACGGGGCGTGGAACTGCGGGCTGTGGCTGACGCTCATGGCACCAAGGGTGTCTCCGTGGTAACCACGGCCGAGCGAGAGAAAGCGGGTCCGTTGGGGTTCACCATTTTGCTGAAAGAACTGGGTGGCAATTTTGAGGGCCGCTTCGATGGCGGTGGAGCCGTCATCGGAATAAAAAACGCGGGTCAGAGGTTCGCCGGGAGCGGGAGCCGGGGGGCGGGCAAAGTCGAGGAGGCGACGGGCGAGATCAATGGCGGGCGTGTGGGTAAGGCCGAGGAAAGAGGAATGAGCGATGCGGCCGAGCTGATCCATGAGTGCGCGGTCGATGACGGGGTGGCGGTGGCCGTGGAGGTTGGTCCAGATGGAGGAATTTCCGTCCAGATAGCGTTGGCCGCGGATATCGGTCAGCCAGGAACCTTCGCCGGACACGATAACGATGGGTTCAAAGTCAGGGTCAAACCACGCGGAATGGGGGGTGAACGGGTGCCAAAGGGAAGCCCGGTCGGCGTGAATGGCCGCGGAGACCGGGTCAAGAGTCATCGTTAATGACCTGGTGAAGGGCGGAGGCCAAGCCGTCGATCTCTGCGTCAGTGTGGGCAGCGGAAAAAGAAATCCGGAGCCGGGCTTGGCCGACGGGGACGGTGGGGGGACGGACGACACCGAGGTGAAAGCCGAGGTCGCTCAGCTTCTGGCCAAGCAGGAGAGCGCGTTCCGTTTGGCCGACAATCCAGGGCAGAATCGGGGTGCCCCGATCGGCGGCCGCGAGTGGGGCGGGGGCTTGGCGGAGGAAACGTTGGCGATTGGTGTGGAGGCGATGGCGGAGGCGGTCGCCTTCGCTGTCACGGAGAATGCGGAGGGAAGTGGCCGCGGCTGCCGCGAGGGCCGGGGGTGTGCCGGTGGTGAAGAGAAAGGTCCGTGCGCGGTGGAGGAGAAGATCGATGAGGTCGCGATCCCCGGCAAGGAAACCTCCGGCGACGCCAAGGGCCTTGCTCAGGGTGCCAAGTTGGACCTCGACCCGACCGTTCAAGCCCTCGTCAGCAACAGCTCCACAACCGGCGGGCCCAAGGACGCCGGTGGCGTGGGCTTCATCGACCAAAAGCCACGCTCCGAAGCGGTCTTTCAGATCAGCCAGGGCACGGAGAGGTGCCCGGTCACCGTCCATAGAAAAGAGGCTCTCCGTGACGAGAAGGATGCGGGTGGATGGCGGGTGTCGGCCTCGGATGGTCTCGAGGAGGATGGCGGCTTCGGCAGGATCATTGTGGGCGAAAACGCGGAGGGTGGCTCCCGACAGCCGGGCGGCGTCAAAGAGGCAGGCATGGGAGAAACGGTCGAGCAAGACGAAATCATTCGGGCCCACGAGGGCGGGAATGACGCCGAGGGCGGCCATGTAACCGGAGGGAAAGAGAAGGGCGGCTTCGGTTTGCTTGAATTCGGCAAGGTCGTGTTCGAGGGCTTGATGAAGGGGGGAATGCCCCCCGAGCAGGCGGGCGGCCCGGGCACCGGTGCCGAAATCGCGTAGGGCCCGGGCGGCAGCTTCGGCAGGAGCGGGATGGAGGGCGAGGCCGAGGTAGTCGTTGTGGGAAAAGGAGCCTGCGCCGGGCGTGGGGCGGAGGGTGCGTCCGAGGCCCCGGGCGCGGAGTTGCCCGACTTCGTCCCGGAGGGGAAGGCTCCATGGATGAGGAG
>CALFVM010000128.1 GCA_937928665.1 uncultured Candidatus Methylacidiphilales bacterium | reverse complement strand
GCGCAGTGCCAACGCCGATTTTCCCGCCCCGGTCGGTCCGCACAGAAAGATATGGGCCGGTCGCCCCGGCCCCGACTCAGGACCCATCCTACCCGCTCCTTCCCAGCCACACCGCAACCGCGCCGCGCAACGACGGAAAGGCGATCTCCTCCAAGTTAATCTCCTTCCGGCCGACCCACTTATGGTCACTCGATTCCTCCGCATCCATCACCACCGTCACCCCCTCGACCCGTGTTTCAAAAAAAAGATCCAACACCGGATAGGTGACCCCTTTGAACGGGTAGCTGTTCGGAAACGATGCCACAAAGTCAAACGCCGTCGGCTCCAACCCGACCTCTTCCCGAATTTCCCGTCGCAACCCCTCTTCGACCCGCTCCCCAATATCGATAAATCCTCCAGGCAACGCCCAAAAACCTTTTCGCGGCTCCCGTCCCCGACACAACAACAACAGCCGCTCCTGCTCATCCACAATCAAGGCCGCGGCCGCCACCGCCGGATTGAAATAAAGATGAAACACGCACGCCCGGCAGACCAGTTGCGGCGGCGTGCCTGACTCCACCGCCTCCGATCCGCAGGCCGGACAAAACTGGAACCGCGCCAAAGGCGTTGTCGCCACCACAACCGAGTCCATACCCTCACCCTAATGCCTGCCGGACACGGGAGAAGCGAGAACTGATCCACACCCCTCTCCGCGGTTTCCGCTTGCATCGCCCAGTGGCGACCTTTTTCCCTTTCGGCCTAGACCCGAATCCGTATTCTCTGCAGAAACCCCAACATCATGCGCATTCTTCTTCTTTCCCTCATCGTCCTCTTCACCCCCTGGTTTTCATCCACCGCACCGGCATCAACCCGCGTCGTGGCCTGGAACATCGAATGGTTTCCCGGCCGGCAAATGAACGACGTCACTCCGGAAATGGAGCAACGCCATACCGAGTTGGTCCAATCCCTGATCCGCGACATGAACCCGACCGTCCTGCTCAGCAGTGAAATCCGGGACTGGCGCGCCTTCGACCAGGCTGTGTCCGTCGTTCCCGGCCTCAAGGTCTGCGTGGTGTCCGCATTCCGCGACCGCGATTTTGGCGACCTTTGGCGTCAGCAGATTGCCATCGCCTCCCGTCTCCCCGTGGTCGCCGCCTGGTCCGAGAACTTCCGGGCTACCCTCACCTCCATGACTCGCGGCTTCGCCTTCGCCGCACTCGAAGCTCCGAATCAACCCGACAAAGTCTGGCTCTTCTACTCCGTCCATCTGAAAAGCAACCGCGCTTTCAACGAAACCCAGGCCCAGGTCAACTACCGCGTCCGTAACGAATCCATCCGACAACTCCTTGCCCATATCGACGAGATGGAGCGGCTCGCCTTCCGTGAACGGGTCGCTGCGGTCATCGTGGCCGGCGATTTCAACACCAATCATGACGGCCAGTTCGGGGACGAGGTCGTCAAGCTCATGACCGGTGCCGGCTTCCACAACACCTGGGACGGTGTTCCCCGGAACCAGCGCTTCACCTGGCGGGGTTCCGAGCAGTTCGAACCCACCACCTTCGACTACATCTTCACCAAAGGCCTCCCCAAGCTCACCGCCAAGATGATCGACGTCCCACCCGAGGCCAGCGATCATCACGCCGTCGTCTTGGAAATCCCATGAACCCCACCCACCCCACCGCCCTTTCCCTCGCCGCGCTCAAAGAATCCGATCCTCCCGCGGACCTTGCCTTCCCCGCCCAGATCACCGAGATCCGCCCCGGCACCACTCAGGGCGGGAAACCCTACTTCGATCTTGCCCTGACCGATAGCACCGGCACCGCCCGCTTCAAAATCTGGAACAACACCGACGCCTTCCCCTTCCTCGAACAAGCCGCCGTCGGAGACTTCGTCTGCCTCTCCGGCCGATTTTCCCGGAACCCCTACGGACTCAATATCGATGGTTCACGGCTCAAACCTTTGCCCGAGGACGAAATCCGCTCCGTTCTCGTAGGCAGCCCGGGGCGCGCGGCCGATTTGGAAAGAGACTGGGACCTCCTCCGCGAAACCGCTGCGGCCATGGGCGAACCCCGCCTTCGTCTTGTCTGTCAGCTTGCCTTAGAAAAATACGAAGCCAAATGGCGTCGGGCCGCTGCCGCCCGTGCCTATCACCACGCCCGCCGTGGCGGACTCCTCGAGCACACCGCCCAAATGACCCGAGCCGCCCTGGCCCTCGCCCCGCTTTACCCGGAGGTTCACCCCGACTTGCTCTGTGCCGGTGCCCTCTTTCACGACATCGGCAAACTCTGGGAGAACGACTATGCCGGAGACAGTTTCCTCGCCCCACCCTCCCGCCTGGGCGAAATGGTCGGCCACATCTCCATCGGGATCGAAGTCCTTAACAAACTCTGGCACGAAGCCTCCCAAGCCAACCCGGAACCCTTCGCCCTCGACCAACCTCCTTCCGACATCGTCCGCGAACACCTCATCCACCTCATCGCCTCCCATCACGGCCAGCGCGAGTTTGGAGCCCCCGTCACCCCGCGCACCCCGGAGGCCCATCTTCTCCATCACATCGACAATCTCGACGCCAAACTTGAGATGGTCCGCATGGCCCACCGCGCCGCCCATGAGGTCGCCCCCGGCCTCTACGAAGCCAAGCGCCCGCTCGAAGGCTTCATCCCCGACCCACTCTCCCGGGCCTATCCGACCAGGGCGGATTGATCAAACGCCCGTCGGTAATCTCCCCGCCTTTTCCCTTTCCCCGATCTCACAAATGGCCCACGCCGCGTGCTCCGCAACCAGCGGGTCGGGATCCGTCGCCGCCCGCTTCAAAGCAGGCAGATCCTCCAAGGTTCCCACATTGCCAAGAACCACCGCTACGTTTCGCAGCCAACGCGGACGCTTGAGCCGGAAAATCGGCGTGCCCCGAAAGTGAGCACGGAAGGTCGCGTCGTCCCAGCCGAGCATTTCCCGGAGGTCCGGCATCGGTCGCGCTGCCAAGGCCGCTTCCCGGGTCGCCACCGCCCATCGGTTCCACGGGCACGCATCCAGGCAATCGTCGCAACCAAAAACCCGGTCCCCCATCGCCCGCCGAAACTCTTCGGGGATCGGTCCCTTGCACTCGACCGAGAGATAGGCCAGGCACCGGCGGGCATCGAGTTGATAAGGCGCGGTGATCGCGGCGGTCGGGCAGGCTCTGATACAGCGGTCGCACGAACCGCACCGATCCGGTTCCGGCGGATCCGCCGGGATTTCCAGCGTGCTCACAATCACACCCAGCAACAACCACGTTCCGCGTCGCCGGTGAATCAACACCGTGTGTTTCCCCTGCCAGCCTACCCCGGCCACCGCCGCCGCCACCTTCTCCAGCAGCGGTGAGGTATCCACACACACCCGTTGCCGTCCGCCAAACCCTTCCAACCAGACCGCCACCTCCTTGAGCCGTGCCCGGACCACATCATGATAATCTTTGCCAAGCGCATAACGCGCCACGATGCCTCGGCCCGCCGGACGCGGTTGGTAACTGTTTAATCCCGCCACAATCAGCGTGCGGGCATCCGATAAAAGCTCCGACGGGTCGAGCCTGGATTCGACACCACGAGCCAGCCAGTCCATGTCCCCGGCCTGCCCGCCCGCCAGCCATTGCCGGAAATAATCAGCGTGCGGAAGCGGCCCGCAGGACGCAAACCCACAGGCCTCAAAACCCCTCACCGCCAACTCACGCCGAATGGCGGTGGCTGTAGGCATCCCAGATGCAGCCGGCGATGTCATCAATCGAAGCCGACTCCACGTCGACGGTGTAATGGGCTTCCAGGTAGCGCGACTCCCTTTCGGCCAAAAGTTTTTCCAGCACCTGCCGGCCATCAGGACGCTGGAGCAGCGGCCGGTTCCGGTTCCGCCGCACCCGCGCCCACAGGCAATCAGGCGATGCCCGCAGGTACACCACGAAGGAAGAACGCCAAAGCAGTTCCCGATTGGCTTCCGCCTGAACCGCGCCACCCCCGGTCGATAGAATCGAAGGCGGCTCACACACTGCCCTCAGGATGGCATCGAATTCCATCCGTCGAAAGGCCTCCTCCCCGTCCTCGGCAAAAATCTGGGCAATCGTCCGGTGCTGGCGTCCCTCAATCTCCCGGTCCAGATCCAAAAAAGGGCGCTCTGACAACGCGGCCAATTCCCGGCCCACCGTTGACTTCCCGCAACCCATCATCCCCACCAGCGCGATATGGGCCGCTCCCTTACCCGTTTCCGCCTCCATGCCCTCAACGTGCCTGGCCGCATCCCGCCCCACAAGTCCCGTTCTGCGCCCCGGCCGGGAGCACGCTCGTCCCGGCCTAGGCAGACTCTCCCTCCGCCCCGTTCTCGCGCCGGTGATGGGTGATATCCAGGAAGAGGTTATAGCCCGCCACAAACATGGGGAAGAGATTGGACAGAATCCCGACGGAATCGTTTTTCCCGAAGATGAAATAAGACACCAGCAGAACACTCCCGGCCAGGCTGAGATACCAGAACGCCCGGGGCATCATCACTTTCTTGGCTTTGCGCGACGCGGCCAACTGCACAAACCAGCGGCTCGTAAACAGGATCATCCCGGTGAAGCCGATCACTTTACCCACCTTAAAATCAATCAGGCCGAAAAGCGTTCCAAGGTCGATCTGGTAAAACTCCGTTACGGAGTGGAAGAGACTTTCAATCATGATGGGACAGGTGTGGGTTATGCGGCCAGAGAATCCGGCGGCTTAGCAGCCAGCGCACCCCAAGGAGGTCGCGCAGGCCGCGCCAGGCCCGACCGGCCACGGTGTATTTCGAGACGCCAAACTGCCGGGGCCGATGATTGGCGGGCACCTCCACCATGGAAAGGCCGGCCGAACCCAACAGCGCGGGCAGAAACCGGTGCAACGCGTTGAACGGAACCAGATAACGAAGGTGCTCCCGGCGGATCGCCTTGAGCGTGCAGCCCGTGTCCCGGCAACCGTCCCCCAACACCCGCGAACGAATGCCATTGGCAATTCGGGAAGCCACCCGCTTCTGCCACGAATCATTCCGTTTCTTGCGGTAGCCGCAGACAAAATCAGCCCGCTCCATCGCCTCCACCAACGCCGGGATATCCGCCGGATCATTCTGGCCGTCTCCGTCCATCATCACCAGAATTTCCCCCGTGGCCCGATGCAAACCCGCATACAAAGCCGCGCTTTGTCCCAAGTTTCGGACAAAAAAAACACCAACCACCCCAGGCTCCGCCCGGATTAACTCTCCCGTCCGATCCAGACTTCCATCGTCCACCGCCACAATCTCCGCTTCCGGCACCGCCCCACGGATTTCCCGCAGGACCGCCGTCACATTTTCTTCCTCGTTAAAAAAAGGAACAACAACCGAGAGAGTGCACATGAGGAGGGGGGACGGGTGCTCCCGAAATGGACACGGCCTCCCGCTGGGGAGGCCGTGGGCCGGGATGCCACAATCGGCGCGTCAGGCACCGAGCTTCTTCAAGGTCTCTTTCACCGCCGCAAAATCGGGCAAATCCTTCGGCGTCAGCGTCTGCTCGCTGTATTGAACCACGCCTTCCTTATCAATCACAAAGGCTGCCCGGGCACTGACCGAACCCAGCCCGATCAGATCAGGCAGCAACGTGCCATAGGCCTCGGCCACTTTCTTGTTCAAATCGCTCAGCAACGGAATGGTGATCCGCTCCTTTTGCGCCCAAGCCTCCTGGGCAAACGGGGAGTCCACACTGATCCCATAAACGGCCGCATTGAGGTTGGCGAATTCCTGAATGCCTTGGCTGATGTCGCACATCTCCTGCGTGCACACGCTGGTGAACGCGAGCGGAAAAAAAAGCAGCACGGTGTTTTTCTTCCCAAGCTGATCGCTCAGCGAAATATCTTGAAGCGCGTCCCCGCTCTTCGACTTCAACGTAAAGGCCGGAGCCTTGGTTCCAACTGCGATTGCCATTTTCGGTTCTCCTTCGTTCTAGGTTGATCTGATGCCAATCCGGGCAAAAGGAATTAGACCTAGCCCGCGCTGGCGGCAATCCCAATCTCCGATCACCTTCCCACCCGGCCGGGCTTTTCCGGAAAAAAGAAGCGCACCCGTAGGGATTTGAACCCCAAACCTTCTGATCCGTAGTCAGATGCTCTATCCAATTGAGCTACGGGTGCGAAGGTCAGGAGCGTAGAAAAAAGGCGGCGAAATGCAACCGCGAACATCGGAAAAGAAAAGCCCGGCGTGAAGTGCCGGGCTTCTCGTGAACTAAAAAAACTCAGACGAGTTCTTATTTGGTGCTCTTCTTCGCCACCTTTTTGGCGGGCTTTTTGACGACTTTCTTAACGGTTTTCGCGGCTTTCTTTACGACTTTCTTGACCGCCTTGACCGCTTTCTTCGCAGGTTTCTTTACAGGCATCTCGTACTCACCCCCTCCCGGCAGGGATTGACGAGTTCACTCGGAAAGAACCAGGTCGAACTCACATCCATGTTGAACTCGATGATTAGCGTTGACGTTGCATGATCGTCAAACTCTTTCTTGCAAGAAACCCCTGAAATCAGGCCATGTTAAGGGTCTCGAAAACATGTGGATATAAAAATGAGTGATTCTATCAATCGTAGATTGATTGTTTTTGAAATTTAAAATGTCGTCTGTTTTTACGTCCATTCCTCATCTTTTACGTATAATTTTTTACATTCTTCATACGGCATTATTGAGTAGTTGATATTTTTTTAATTTTTCGCTCTCTCCATCGTGGCCTCACACCGTTTTCATGATCTTGCCAGGGTTATCGACTGCTCTAACTTCCATGAATGTCCAACCTCACGGCCTCATTTTGGGCCGACCTCGACTGGTCCGGCGAACTGCATACCACCGAGCTTCATCGCCGCATCTACGCAACCGACGCCTCGGAGTTTGAAGAGAAACCTTTAGCCGTCGCCCTTCCACGGTCCGAAGCAGATGTCGCCGCCCTGATTCGCTTTGCCGCCCGGCACCGGATCGGCCTGATCCCGCGCACCGCCGGCACCTCCCTGGCTGGCCAATGTGTCGGGCCGGGCATCGTGGTTGATCTCGGACGCCATCTCAACCGCATCGTCTCCCTTGATCCAGATCGGTGCCGGGCCCGCGTTCAGCCGGGCGTCATCCGCAACGAACTCAATCTCGCCCTCGCTCCCCACCGGCTTTTCTTCGGCCCGGAAACGTCCACCGCCAACCGCGCCATGATCGGTGGCATGGTTGGCAATAATTCCTGCGGCGCAAACTCGATCGTTTACGGAAGCACCCGCGATCACCTGATCCGGGTTCGTGGATTTTTGAGCGATGGGTCTGAAGCCGAGTTTGGCCCGCTTTCCGCCGAGGGCTTTCACGCCAAATGCCATGGCCCGGACACACTGGAAACCCGCATTTACCGGGAAGTACAGGCCATTCTCGGTAACCCTGCCCATCAGACGCTCATCCGCCAACGGTTTCCCGGCGCCAAAGTAAGCCGCCGGAACACGGGCTACGCTCTGGACCAGCTCATGGCCTGCGCCGTCTTTGACCCGTCATCCGACCAACCTTTCAACCTCTGCCGACTCCTGGCCGGTTCCGAAGGGACTCTTTTCCTTGGCGTCGAGTTCGAACTGAACTGTGTGCCCCTTCCCAATCCTCCCGCACTGCTCTGCGCTCACTTCACCTCGGTCGATGAGGCACTCCGGGCCACGCTCGTTGCGCTGCGACACCAGCCGACGGCCGTCGAGTTGATTGACCGGCATATCCTTGACTGCACCCGGGCTAATCTTGAACAAGCGCGCAACCGGTTCTTTGTCCAGGGCGATCCCGGAGCAATTCTCGTCATTGAGATCCGGGCCGATTCCCCGGACGTGCGTGAAGCCGCCCTCACCGCCATCGAATCGGATCTCCGCACCTCAGGCCTTGGCTACGCCTTTCCCCGCCTCCGCGATGACGACGTCACCCGCGTCTGGGAATTGCGCCGGGCCGGTCAGGGCGTCATGACCAACGTCGTCGGCGATGTGCGGCCCGCCGAGGTCGTGGAAGACACCGCGGTGGCCGTTGAAGATCTGCCCGCCTACATTGCCGAGTTTGACGCCATCATGCGCAACCGTTACGGCATCGCCTGCGTCTATTACGCCCACGCCGGTGCCGGAGAGTTGCACACCCGTCCGCTCCTCAACCTAAAGACCGAAGAAGGTCACCGGATGTTCCGCGCCATCGCCGAGGACATTGCCGCCCTGGTCCGAAAGTACAACGGTTCCCTCAGCGGCGAGCACGGAGATGGCCGGCTCCGGGGTGAGTTTATCCCGCAGATGGTTGGACCGGAAGTTTACGCGCTCATGCGCCGGATCAAAGAGGTCTTTGATCCGGACCATCTCTTCAACCCCGGCAAAATCATTGACACCCCGCCCATGGACCAGTTCCACCGTTACGGTCCCGGCCATCCTACTCCCGACATCCCGACCGTCTTTGACTTTTCTGACGTTCAAGGCGTCCTCCGAGCCGCAGAAAAATGCAACGGCTCCGGCGACTGCCGCAAGACCGAGCTGACCGGCGGCACCATGTGCCCCAGCTACATGGCTACGCGCGAGGAAAAAGACACCACCCGCGCCCGCGCCAACATCCTCCGCCAAATGCTGGCCCGCCCCGCCAATCCGGCCCGGCCTTTCGATTCGGATGAAATCCGTGACGTCCTCGACCTTTGCCTCTCCTGCAAAGGCTGCAAATCCGAATGCCCTTCCAATGTCGACATGGCCAAGCTCAAAGCGGAGTGCCTCCAGCATGACCACGATCTCCACGGCATCCCCCTCCGTTCCCGCCTGGTCAGCCACTTCGCTGATTCCGCCGCCCTCGCCTCCCGCGCGCCCTGGGCCTGGAACTTCGTTTTCGGCAACCCCACCCTCCGCCGCCTGGCCAACCGCCTTGTCGGCTTCCACCCCGACCGTTCCATCCCCCTGCTCCCCCGCCGGACTCTCCGGCACTGGCTCAACCACCGCCCAACTCCGGCCAAGTCTGAACACCGGGGCACGGTCTATCTTTTCTGCGATGAGTTCACCAACTACAGCGACCCTCACGTGGGC
>CALFVM010000127.1 GCA_937928665.1 uncultured Candidatus Methylacidiphilales bacterium | reverse complement strand
AGCGGGAGGAAAAGGGCGCGGCGGGTCATGGCACCGGGGTGACGATGACGAAGACCTCATCGAGGTTGTTGAGGTCAACGGCAGGTTCGATGGTTCCCTCCCGGTAGAGGCCGAAATTACGATCCGGGGAAAGGGGAGGCGCGTCGAAAACGATCCCAATAAGGAGGTTGGCAGGGAAAGTTCCGCCGAGACCTGTGGTGAAGACGCGTTCGCCGGGTGCGAAGGGGGTGCTACGATCGACGTAGCGGAGGGCGCAGGAGGGGGTGTCACCGCGGTCAAGGGAGGTGCCCTCGACAATTCCGCGGGCGCGGCTGCTTTCGGTGACGGCGGAGATGCGGCAGTTGGGATCGACGAGGAGGATGACCTGGGAGGTGAAGCGGCCGACGGTGCCGATTTTGCCGACGACGCCACGGGGGCTGACGACAGGATCGTCGGGTTCGATGCCGGAGCCATCGCCAAAGCCGCGGTTGATGATGACGCTGTTCCACCAGTTGGAGACGTCTCGTCCAATGACGCGGGCTCCGACAAGTTTGAAGGGGGAGGCTTGTTTAAAGCCGAGCATTTCGCGGAGGCGGTTGTTTTCGTCTTCCAAACTGGCCAGGAGTTTGGCCTTGGTTTCCAGTTCGGCGTTGCGGGTGCGAAGGTCGGCGACCTCGCGGGAGAGGTTGGCGGCGTCGCGGAAAGGGGCGGTTACGGATTGGCTAAGGGAGTGGAGCCAGTCGATCAGTCCCCAGGCGGGGGAGAGAACGGCAGCGGAGGCCTGCTGGATGGAGGCCCGGGTGGCCTGGGGAAGAGCAAGGGCACCGAGGAAACAGAAGACGGCAAGAACCGCTCCAGCAATGTAAAACGAACGGGCCATGGTCGGTCGAATCGGCCCCGGTTTTCCCGGAAGCGTGCCTTTATCCGGACGAATCGGAGGAGGTCAGCTTTTTGAGAAAATCGAGTTCCTGCAAAACTTTCCCTGTGCCTTCGGCGACGGCGCTGAGGGGATCTTCGGCGACGTGGACCGGGAGGCCGGTTTCTTCTTGGATGAGCCGGTCAAGTCCGCGGAGAAGAGCCCCGCCACCGGCGAGGACGATTCCGCGTTCGACGAGGTCGGCGGAGAGTTCGGGCGGGCACCGTTCGAGGGTGATCCGGACCGACTGGACGATATTGGAGACGGGGTCCATGAGGGCTTCACGGACTTCCTGGGAGGTGATGGAGAGGGTTTTGGGGAGGCCGGCGACGAGGTCGCGTCCCCGGACCTCCATCTGGGTCTCTTTCTCCATGGGGTAGGCTGAGCCGATCTTGATTTTGATTTCCTCAGCCGTGCGTTCACCGATGACGAGGTTGTAGGCCCGCTTCATGTAGTTGGTGATGGCTTCGTCAAGTTCGTCGCCGGCCACGCGGATGCTGCGGCTGAAGACGATGCCGGCGAGGGAAATGATGGCGACCTCGGTGGTGCCACCGCCGATATCGACGATCATGTTACCAGCGGCTTCCTGGACGGGGAGACCAACGCCGATAGCGGCGGCCATGGGCTCCTCAATGAGGGTGACGAGGCGGGCACCGGCGTGGTAGGCGGATTCGCGAACGGCCCGTTTTTCGACTTCGGTGATTCCAGAAGGCACGGCGATGACGACGCGAGGGCGTGGGGCGAGCCAGCGCCGGTGCCGGTGGGCTTTTTGAATGAAGGCTTTGAGCATGGCCTCGGTGACTTCAAAGTCGGAAATGACCCCATCTTTGAGGGGGCGGATGGCGACGATGGAGCCGGGGGTGCGGCCGAGCATCCGCTTGGCTTCATCGCCGACAGCGAGAACCCGCTTGGTGCCAGCTTGAACGGCGACGACGGAGGGTTCGCGGAGTACGACGCCGCGATCCTTGACATAGACAAGGGTATTGGCGGTGCCGAGGTCGATGCCGATGTCGTTGGAAAAGAGACCTAAAATTCGGTTAATCATTACGTGAATCGAGTAATCTGGTCTAGGGAAGCCAAGCGCAGACCGTCAACTAAGAACAAGGTTTGGAGTCAGGCGGAAAAACTGTGCTAGCTTCCTTCATGGAGTCGCTGCCTTCCCAGGTCGGAATCATGGTGCTGCCAGGGGCGGTCCTTTTTCCCCACAACCTTTTGCCATTGCGGATTTTTGAGCCCCGCTACCGAGCGATGTTGGCAGAGGCGTTGGATTCGCACCGGATGTTTGCCATTGGAACGCCGGATCCTGCTTTGCGGGGGAAAAAGGTTCGCCCGCTTCCGGTAGCCGGCCTGGGGTTGATCCGGGCTTGCGTGGAGAATGAGGACGGCACCTCGAATCTGATTTTACAGGGGGTGGCGCGGGTGCGGTTTTCGGAGTTTTCCCGGGATCGTCCGTTTTTTGCGGGATGTCCAGAGTCGCTAGCATGTCGGGATAAGTTGTCGGCTGGGGGTGAGGCGACGATGCGGCGGATTGTTGGGGACATTCTGGCACTGGCCCAAGCGAGCACGGATTTGCCAGATGGGTTGGGAGAGTATTTGGGGGAGGTGCGGGATCCCGATATCCTGGCGGATGTGATTGCGGGGACGTTTTTGAAAGATCCCGAGCGGCGGCAGGATTTGCTGGAGACGCCGGAGATCGAACTTCGGGTGGAAAAGTTGGCTGGAGCTTTGCGGGCCGAGTATCCGAATCTGAAAAGTTTGTAGCTGGGGGAGA
>CALFVM010000126.1 GCA_937928665.1 uncultured Candidatus Methylacidiphilales bacterium | reverse complement strand
GAAATCCTCCAGCTCAGCCCCCAGTTCCACACCCAACGACCCCGCTCGTTCTCGGCGCATCTCCGGCGTCAAATCAAACCAGTCCCCCCCCGCCACCTCCCGGACACAATCCCGATAGCGTCGCCGCGGCCACGGCGGGGTCAAATCAATCCCCGCCCTTCCATCCTTCCCGGGCAGGACCGTTCCCCCGTGCAGCAGCCGGGCCAGGTGAACAATCAAATCCTCCACCAGACCAGCCATCCCCTCATAATCCGAATAAGCCCAGTAAACCTCCAACATCGTGAACTCCGGATTGTGCTTGCGCGACACCCCCTCGTTCCGGAAGTTTCGGTTCAGCTCAAACACCCGGTCAAACCCGCCCACCAGCAACCGCTTCAGATAAAGCTCCGGCGCAATTCGTAAATACAGGTCCAGACCCAGCGCGTTGTGGTGAGTCCTGAACGGCCGCGCCGCTGCCCCCCCTGCCACCGCCTGCATCATCGGCGTTTCCACCTCAATGAAACCCCGCCCCTCCAAAAATTGACGAATCTCCCGGACGACCCGGCTTCGCGCAAGCAACACCGCCCTCGACTCGTCGCTCGTGATCAAATCCAGATAGCGTTGCCGGTACCGTGCCTCCGCGTCGGCCAATCCGTGCCACTTGTCCGGTAACGGATACAGGGCCTTGGACAGAAACGTCAATGAGTCCACTTTGATCGTCCGCTCGCCCGTTTTGGTCAGGAACAGCGTCCCCGTCACCCCGATAAAGTCACCCAAATCCACCCGTTCAAACACAGCAAAGACATCTTCCGGAACCGCGTTCTTTTGCAGGTAAATCTGCATCCGCCCCGTCCCGTCAAACACATGCAAGAAATGGCTCTTACCCATGTCCCGATGCGTCAACACCCGCCCCGCCACTTTCACCTTTAACCCCTCCTCAAACCTGCCCAACACCTCCTCAATCCGCTCCACTCCAGGATACGCCCCCCCGAAAGGATCCACCCCGAGTGCCCGCAACTGCTCCAGCTTCCCCTGCCGGACCTCCTCCAAACTCGACATTACTTCCGCCATAAAGGTCCAAAACTACCGCCCCCCGACCGAAAACCAAGCCGGAACTCACTCGTCTTCCCACTCAAACAACTTGAACCCAAAGAAATTTTGGCTTCACTTGAATGCGTGTTATCGCCTCCCACGTTCCACTTGGCCGAAGTCCTCCAGATGCACGCCATGTCGGGGCGAACCGGATGTCTTCAAGTCCGCCACGGCGACCTCACCGGCGAGATCTACCTCCACCGCGGCCTCGTCGCTCACGCCGTCTGCCGCGCCCTCATGGGTGAAAAGGCCTTTTCCCTCATCCTCCGCTGGCCACCCTCCCCCTTCGACTGGCAGCCCAACGCAACCGCCGACCTCTCCACCCTTCAAGCTTCCGTTCAAGACCTCCTCATCAAACAAGCCTTCGTTCCCGAATGGTCTGACGACGAAATCGCCCTTCTCCTCACCTTTGGCGATCCCGAACTCGATGTCCAAACCCCGGCCGACATCGCCACCGACGAAGTCGTTTTCTGCGGAGCAGTCCGCGGCAAAGATTGCCAACCCTTCTGGTTCAGATTTGACCAGGAAGAAGCCATCATCGGACGGGTCGCTGACTTCTGCCACATCGTCATCCTCGACCCCTCCGTCTCGGGCAAACACGCCGCCCTCCGACTCGCCGGCCAGCGTCTTCAGGTGCGCGACCTCGGCAGCACCAACGGCACCAAGGTCGATGGCCGCCTTGTCAGTCAGGCTGAAATCCGCATCGGCCAGTCCGTCGGCTTCGGCAACACCGTTCTCGAATTTTTCGCCATTGATCCTCAGAAGCGGATCACCGACGGAACCAACCTGCCCCAAGGCACTATCGAAGCTCTCCTGTCCGACCCCGAACAGGAATGGAACACCCCTTCCCTCGGGCTCCTTGAAGCCATCCCTGCCGGGGTCAAACGCCAAACTGCCAAAATCGAGGTTCCCAAACGCTAACCGGGGCCAAACCTGTCCACCCGTCTTTCTGCCAGACGACCGGCCCCGTCGCGCATCAATCGTCGCTACAGCAACGGCGAGTTCATTCCGAAAAAAATAGGTCCTCGCTCAAAAAGCCAAGTTTTCATGATGTCAAAACCTTGGTCAATGCCGGTTTATTGGGAAAAGAGAACGCAGGACTGCGGCTCAGGCCGGGATTTAGGCAACAGGTTATAAAGCGTTGCGAAAGTAACTGCGCTAAGCAGCAGCATATTGAGTTTTTTTGAGTTGGAAAAACGAGCGGACACGTTTGGTGTTTTTCTGAATGGATCGCATGATGTTAAGCATATTGCGTTTCATGGCCTCTTTGCTGTCGATGAGGAGCTTGGCCAACCGAGCCTTGGCGTGATTCCATACTTGTTCGTCAGGGTTAAGTTCTGGAGCGTAAGTGGGCAGATGGCCGAGGGTAATTGTCTCGTCGCTCTGCTGAGCAAAGCGCACGACTTTGGCCGGGGTGTGATAGGAAGCATTGTCGGCAATAACAATGATGGGTTTGCCCGCATCGCGTTGGAGTTATTTGAGAAACTCAATGAACGTTTCCGAGTTCATTGGCCCCTCGATTACGGTAAAGCGCATGTCCCCGCTTGGGCTGACCGCCGAAATGAGTTTAAGGCCGAAGCGATCACCGCTGTCTTCCACAACCGGCGTGGAGCCAATTTTGCCCCAGGTGGTTCCCCGATGATGATCGCGGCGTGCAACAGATTCATGGATAAAGGAGATTTCTGCTCCGAGTCGGGCGGCCACCCGCCGCAATTCCGGGAAAGTGCGCTTGAGATACTTTTCCAGTTCCTGCGGATTCTGCTTGTCAGAGCGGTAGATCGGTCCCTGTGGACTCAGCCCCATGTGCTGGAGCAAACGGCACTTTTACTCAAAACGATCCCATGTTCGGATTGAAGCACCAGGCGCACGATGTTGAGCGTCCACAGGCAGAACGGCAA
>CALFVM010000125.1 GCA_937928665.1 uncultured Candidatus Methylacidiphilales bacterium | reverse complement strand
TTCGGCTCACACGGAGGTTCGCCCTCCCGGGAAATTGCCGCTCGATGAGAGTGATTAGGCCAAGATCTATCCCGTCCCATCCCATCCGCTCCTCCCGTCTGCGCACTCCGAGCCGCGGTTCTTTCAAATCCTTACCAGGATCACGCAGCTTTGCTCACCTTGCCCGTGGTCTCTTGACAGGACTGGTCTGGTCTGGTCTTATTTTTCTCATGAAAACGCTTACCATCACCGAAAGCAAGGCCCAGTTGTCCGCGCTAGTGAAGCAGGTCATCCAAACGGGGCGACCTGTCACCATTGGTCGTTCCGGCACGCCCATGGTTCAATTGGTTCCCTACAAATCGTCCGGACCCGCCAACAAGCGGATCGGTGCCTTCACCGGCAAAATCCAGATAGCGGACGACTTTGACCACTGGGACGAATCCGAAGCGTCCGCGTTGGGCCTCAAGGATTAAGAGCCGTGGCCCCGGTCAAGTCACCCCCGAGATCGGCACTGCTGGACACGCACACCCTGCTCTGGGCTTGTGCGACTCCGGACAAACTTTCTTCCCCGGTCCGACGCTGGCTGGACGATGGCCGTAACCGTGCGCTGGTCAGTCACGCGACGCTCTGGGAACTGTCCATCAAGGTCGGCCTTGCCAAGGTCAGCCTCCCCGACTCCTTCTTTGAGGACATTCCCGGGCTCGGATATGAATGGCTCGAAATCCGGACAGAGCACCTGGCCGAATACCGCAAGCTGCCCCTCCACCATCGCGATCCTTTTGACCGCATGCTCGTCGCCCAAGCCCGGCACGAACATCTGCCGCTTATCTCCTGCGACCCGGATATCCGCCGTTATAAGGTCGACGTGTTCTGGTGATTCCCAGGTAACCGATTCATCGAATTCCACAAATAAAGGAACCGCAGATTGGCAGAATCGACGCAGATTCAATGAGGTAGATTGGCAAAACGCATGCCAGGCCACTTCGCCCAACATAGGAGGTGGGTTTTCGCTAACCTTTCTCCAATTTATATGTATCCAGTGAAAATCTGCGCCATCTACGGTTTTTAGGTTCAAAGTCAGGGTTCAGACAGAGCCTCACCCTCCCTGTCGAGGCGGCGTGTGACTGGCGCACGCCCGGTCCCTCCGTTAAGCCCCTTACGCAACCCTCCCCAACTGCGCATTCCTGGCCCTCCGCGGTTCTTCCCAGCCTTCCCCCCTTGGCGTCTTCGCGTCTTGACGTGACCCACCCTGCCTTCTCCCAGCCCCAACTCCGGCGGTCGCAGACTACCTCTACAGGAAATTTCGGCTCACGCGGAGGTTCGCCCTCCCGTGAAATTGCCGCCCCAGGAAGCTCGGGTCACGTGCCAGCCCCAAGCCCGCCACGACTTCCACGTGCCCGACCACGTTCCCCTCCCCCCGGCCCTTGACTTCTCACTCCCTGTTTCCCCTGCCTTTCATCCTTGGCGTCTTCGCGTCTTGGCGTGACCCGCCCTGACTTCTCCGACCTTTTCCAACACCCCGACGGTCACAGACCGCCTTCACAGAATATCCAACAACAACGCAGCCGTCTCCATCCACTCCCCTGCAGCCCAACCGCACGCCATCCTGGGACGTGGCTACTCTCGACCGCGAGACATCGCAACCATGAGTTGGAGCGGTAATCGGGGCCGGTTCCGGCGCTCTTCCGGGCGAAGCTGCTGCTCAGTCCAGGTAATCGTCTCTTGGAGCACCTTCCAACGCTGGGCCGGATCAAAAGCCCGTTCCCGTTTGGTTGCCTCCGCCTGAACGGTTTCCATCAAACGATCCTTCATCGCCCCTCCAAAATGCGGATCCGCTCCTGATTCTGCAAGGCGACAGGCAGAGCCCGTTGGCAGAGGAGCATGTGTCGATCCGACAAACTCAAATAGGGAATTCCTGAAGCGGTGGCCTTCCGACCCGCCGCATCCCAGCATTCTTGAAAGCGGTTTTCTAAGCCGAGCACTTCACGGAAGATATCGATCGCGCCGAAGGGCGACGTCAGACAATAAACGGGTTGCTGCTCCAGCCAGTCGGCTTCTTCCGGCAAAGGGCCCCATGTATCCTCCGTGGCCCCCCAGGCACTTTCCAGTGCCCTGAGAGCCTGATGAACCTTCGCCCGATTCTCGGCTGTGTCCAGAATCCAGAGGTCCACATCGTAAGTAAGAACCGGCTTGTGATTGAGCAGGAAATTCATCCCGCCAATTAAAAGACAAACCGCCTGATGCCGGTTCATCTCGTCCAAAATCCGGTCCACGTTCATGGTGAGGACGATAAACCGCTCCATGGAGGTGACAACCTCTCAGCGGGGCACACCTCAAGTGCTACCCCGACACTTTGCCCGATTCACCCGATGCCCCACCGTTCGCCTCGGGCTGGTTGAGTTGCATGGAAATCGCTCGCCTGACCCGCTTGATCGGGTTTATCAACACCTGTGTTCATGCACGAACGGCTCGAGCCCACGCTTCCCGGTTTCTATTCCGACCCCTCGATCTGCCGGGCGGGACAGGATTTCTACCTGACCACCAGCAGCTTCGAGTATTTCCCCGGATGTCCGCTGTTTCACAGCCGCGACCTCAAGACGTGGCGGCAGATCGGTCATGTGCTCGATCGCCCGGAGTTGTTGCCTCTGGATGGCGCGTGGATCTCCGGCGGCATATACGCGCCCACCATCCGCCATCAGCAGGGGCGGTTTTATCTGATCACGACGAACACGTCCGCGCCGGGCCGTGGCCCGGGTGGCCAGAACTTTATCGTCCACAGCGACAATCCGGCCGGTGACTGGGCCGGTCCGCTTTGGATCGAGGGAATGTGGGGAATCGATCCCGACTTGTTTTGGGATGAGGACGGCACCTGCTACGCCCAGTGGAGTCAACGCGAACAAGGCTGTCACGTGGACATGATCCGAATCGCGCAGGCGGCCATCGATCCGCTGCGGGGAAAGCTGCTGGAGCCGCCCCGCACGCTCTGGACCGGAAGCGGCGGCTTGGGGGTGGAAGGTCCCCACCTCTACCGGATTCCGGCGGGATATCTGCTTTCGTGTGCCGAGGGCGGCACCGAGTATGGGCATATGCAGACGCTGGCCCGTAGTGCAAAGGCCACCGGCCCCTTCGAGCCATGTCCGCGCAACCCGGTTTTGACGCATCGCAGTCTTGCCAGCGCGGTTCATGCCGTGGGTCATGCCGACCTGGTCGAAGGTCCGGACGGAACATGGTTCGGCGTCTGTCATGGCATCCGACCTCAGGGTTACCACCCGTTTCACGTGTGCGGGCGGGAGACGTTTGCTTTTTCTGTCTCCTGGGATGATGACGGCTGGCCAGTCTTGGGCGAACATGGACGATTGCCAGAACGCACAATTACCGGGACGGTCTCCACCAACTTTTCCGATGAGTTCACCCGCGCGACTCCACCGTTTGACTGGAATTACCTCCGCAACCCAATCCCGGAAAACTATCGCCGCACTTCCGGCCAACTCACCATCCACGGCAGCAGGGACCGAATCTCAGAAAACGGCCGCCCTTCGTGGATCGGAGTGCGCCAGCGTTCCCATACCTGCCGGTGCGAGACGCGGTTATCAATCGGTTTTCAAGGAGACGGCGAGGCGGGGCTGAGTGTTTTTCAAAATCTCCGCCACCATGCCTGCATTGGCCTGCGACAGCTTCACGGGCGCGTGGAAGGCTTCACCCGCATCCGCCTCGGGGATCTTGTGGTGGAAGACGCCTTCGACCCGGACACAGACGTGGAAGGGTTAGGGCTGGTGGCGGAGCCGCTTCACTATCACTTGGAAATTGTCGGTTCTGAGACACAACGGCGGGTCAAAACAATCGCAGCCCGGCTGCTCTCGACCGAGTTGGGAGGGCTCTTTACCGGAGTCTATTTTGCCCTCTATGCCGAAGGCGAAGCCTGCCTCAATACCCGTCAATTCACGGTCTATCCGGGGTCGGGTTGAACCTTGAATCCCGGTTTCCTTCGGCTCAGTTGCCAAAGATTCCGGAACGGCCACGGATTCGACGAGGGCCGGGCCTTGTTGCGCAAGGGACGATGACCTATCGGGTGCCCGGCGATTGACCAGAAACACAGGGGCGCACCATCAACCCGTCTCATCCGCCCAACAATTGCCTTATCCCTGATCGTCTCCCGGACCCGGCCTCTTGGTGCGACTCTCGGGCTGCGTTAGCCATCGGGCGATTCTTGGGCAGCGTCGAGTGCTTGCCAGACTTTCAAAAACTGAACGGTCTGCGCCACATCATGCACCCGCCAAATCTGCGGACTTGCCGTCCGGGCCAGCATCCAGCCGTGGGCCGCGATTGTGCCGGGCCAACGATCCCGCTCCACGGCTCCGGTCAGTTTTCCAACGAACGACTTCCGGGAAAGTCCCCAGAGGACAGGCCGATCCAAACGGGCAAATCGCTCGGCAGCCCGGATGAGAGCCAGATTGTGCTCGAGCAGTTTTCCAAACCCAATTCCGGGATCGATCACCAACCGCTCCCGCTCAACCCCCCGCTCCTGCCATTGCTGTAACTGCTCCTCCAGAAACCGCTCCACCTCCTCCACCACGTCGCCGTAGGTCACGCCAGACTGCATAGTTTTCGGCATCGCCCGGGCATGCATCACCACGTAACCGGCATCCGAATGGAGCACGGCACCTAACATTTCCCGATCCCATCGCCCCGCGCTCACGTCGTTGATGATCGCCGCACCCCGCGCCACGGCTTCCCGGGCGACCGCCCCTTTGGTCGTATCAATAGAAATAACCGCCTCGGGTCGGGCTTCAATGAGCCTTTCGATCACCGGCAAGACGCGGGCCGCTTCCACTGCGGCTCGAACCGGCTCAGCACCCGGACGAGTCGATTCCCCACCCACATCAATCAAATCCGCTCCCTCTTCCAGCAAGCGGATTGCATGGTCCACCGCCCGAGCCGGTTCAAGGAAACAGCCCCCGTCTGAAAACGAATCGGGCGTGACATTGACCACTCCCATGACCAGCGGCTTCGCTCCCCACTCCAGCCGCCCTCTACCATGTCGCCACCCTGCCATTAGGTTTCTCTTCAGCCCGGTCCGCCGTTCGATCCCCAGGGAACCGTTCCCTGCCAGCACTTCAACACTTCCACCGCGCGCTCAAACCAAATCTCAGGCCCCTCTTCATCGTTCCCCATTCCGGCGACAAACTCGACCGTCGCCGATCCGGTAAAACCACGGGCCACCAGTCGGGCCGCCCCCTCATCCACCTCCGGCAGTCCCGGCACCGGTTGCCGCCAGACGCCCTCCGTGCGGGCCTGCAAATGAAGGTGCACGATCCGGGAACCGAGCAAGTCCCACCACGTGTCCAAATGCGGTTGGGCAAACGGATGCACAATCACGCCCACCCTTTCCGGCCAGGCCGCAAAAAAGCGTGCCGCCACCTCTGGTGCTTCCACCGCCGTCCCGGCATGACACTCGCACCATAGATCGACCGTCTCCGGCATCCGTTTCAAAAGGCCGGGCACCGCCTCCGCCTGAACTCTGGCCAGTGCTTCGTCCTGGGCCAGGTTGAACTTCACCCCGCGCACGGTCTCCCCGAAAGCCGCCAGTGCCACCAGCAAGCGGCTTTCCTCCTCCCGATTGCCCGGAAACCCGTACCAGTTAAAAACCCGCACCGGGCAGGGCGATTCAATCAACGCCTGACGCACCGCAGGCGTGGCCTTACTCCAGTGGTTCTCCCATAGCTCCAACCCGGTGAACCCTGCCTCAGCAAACCTCAGGCACCACTTGGCATCGGGAAACCAGGACGGTTCGTCCCGCTTCCGCCACCGTTCGGCTTCCAGAACAACGGTTCCCAAATACATGCTCTTCACACCCGCTGAATGCGGGCTCCCAGGCGTTGCAGGCGCTCTTCAATCCGGGAAAAGCCCCGGTCAATCTGTCCGATATTCTCAATCGTGCTGGTCCCTTCCGCACACAAGGCCGCAATCAACATTGCCATACCCGCCCGGATATCCGGGCTGACCAGACGCGATGCCTTTAAGGGACTCGGCCCGATCACCACTGCCCGGTGCGGGTCGCACAAGACAATCCCGGCACCCATCCCAATCAGCGGATCGGTGAAATACAGCCGGGATTCAAACATTTTTTCGTGAATCAAGATTGTTCCCCGGCACTGGGTCGCGGTCACCAACGCCACCGACGTCATGTCCGCCGGAAAGGCCGGCCACGGTGCGTCCTCAATCTTCGGAATAGCTCCGCCCAAGTCGGCCTGAATCCGGCGCGACTGCTTTCTCGGCACCACCAGACTGTCTCCGTCCGCCACGGTTTGAATTCCCAGCCGCTCGAAGACCAGCCGGATCATGCGGAGGTTGGGTAGATCCGCGCCCCGAATGACCACTTCCCCACGCGTCACCGCGCCCAGAGCAATGAAACTCCCCACCTCCAAATAATCAGGTCCGATCTGGTGCGTTGCCCCGTGCAAGGCTTTCACCCCTTCAACCTCAAGGATATTCGATCCAATCCCCCGAATCCGTGCCCCCATCTTGTTGAGCAGATGACAGAGCCCCTGCACATGCGGCTCACTGGCCGCGTTCCGGATGATTGTGGTGCCTTCGGCCAGCACGGCCGCACAAACCGCGTTCTCCGTTCCCGTGACCGAAGCCTCGTCCAGCAGCATGTCGCACCCGGTCAACTTCCTGGCCCGGATGTCAAAACCGCTCTCCCCCACCTGAAC